>JBKKBS010000022.1:0-11978 GCA_046713815.1 Tepidiformaceae bacterium | reverse complement strand
GACCCCGGGCGGGAAGCGGATACCGAGCCTCTCTGGCCGTACATCACTGGCAGCCCCAGGCGGGAATTGCGCCCATCGTCCGCGTACGAAGAGGCGGACGAGAGCCGGGCAGCCGCCTGGGCGATCGGCATCGTGCTGGTAGCGGCGGCCGTCGGGGGTTCAGCCCTCGTCTTCTTCGTTACCCGCGACGGCGACAGCCCCCAGCCCCTCGACCCGCAAGAAGAGACGTTCGCCACCACAGCCACACCCACCGCGCGGGCCACGGCCCCGACTTCCACGCCCGTCCCAACCTCGACAGTCTCGCGGCCAGAGCCAACTGCGCCGCCGACGCGTGGTCCAACCCATGCCGCCCCCTCTGCGACGCCTCGTTCCCAGCCGCCAGCTACGCCTACGCCTGGGTCACGGCAGCAGGTGAGTGCGAACGTTGCGGGCCAATGGCGGATCACCGACTTCGTCGAATCCGGACAGGATTCAGGCAACACGTACGCGTTCAGCGTGACCTTGATGCAGGACGGGACGACCGTGAGCGGCGCGGGGGACGGGCTCACCCTTGACGGTCAACTGGACGGAGACACACTCAGGCTTTCCTACACCCGCCCCGGCGGTTCTGGCGTCTTTGAATGGACGCTTTTGTCCACTGGCAACTTCGCCGGACAGTTCCAGGATTTCGGCGCACAAAACGGCGGCAGCAGCACCCTCGTCCGCGTGCGCTAGCCGTACTCTGGCCCATTGCATGGGCCACGGAGGCATGGAGACGCCTTGAGATGGTGTTGTCCTCGTCTCCGTGTGCTTCGGAATCGGCGGCACCGCCTTCCGCTCGATGCGCGTAGAATCCCGCACCACCAGGCATACGGAGGGACAGTCAATGGGCAAGCTCGACGGCAAGGTCGTCATCGTCACGGGTGCGAGCAGGGGCATCGGCAAGTCGATCGCGGAGGTGTTCGCGGCCGAGGGCGGCAAGGTCATCTGCGCGGCGCGCACGCTGCATGAGGGCGAGCACCCGCTCGAAGGGTCGCTGCAGACGACCGTCGACGGGATCAAGGCGGCCGGCGGCGAGGCGAGCGCGGTCACCTGCGACATCTCCGAGTACGAGCAGTGCATGGCGCTGGTGGAGAAGACGCACGAGATCTATGGGCCGGTGGATGTGCTCGTCAACAACGCCGCGCTCACATATTTCATCCCGATCAAGGACTTCCCGGTGAACCGCTGGCACCGGTCGATCAGCGTGAACTTCCACGCGCCCTTCTACCTGAGCCAACTCGTGCTGCCGGACATGCTGCCGCGCAAGTCGGGGGCAATCGTGAACATCTCGTCAGGTGCGGCGATCGGCCCCGGCCGCGGGCCATATCCCGAGCCGGTGGGACGTGGCGGCACGCTCTACGGCGCGGAGAAGGCGGCGCTCGAACGCTTCACCCAGGGCCTCGCCTCGGAAGTCTACGACGACGGCATCAGCGTGACCTGCGTCTCGCCCTCGCAGGTGGTACCCACGCCGGGCACCGTCTTCCACCACCTCGTGACCTGCATGGACGACCCGAGCGGCGAGCCCCCGGAGCTGATGGCGAAGTCCGCCCTCCTGCTCGCCACGGAGCCCCTCGACAAGGTCACGGGCCGCGTCACCTATAGCCAGGAGATCCTCAAGGAGTTCGGCTGGATAAAGGAGGGCAAGGGCACGGGCATCGACCGCAAGGGCTCGGGATACAGTTTGATCTAGGGGCTAGGGGATAGGGCTGGAGGCTAGGCGCCAGGTTAGGGGCCAGGGACCAGGGGCAGATCTTGCCGGGAGTGGCAGTGGAGGGGTGCGCCTATACTAGCTTGTGGCGTCGCTCACCCCTCCCACCGGGGCACTCGAAGCGCTGACGTCGTTCGTCGGGCGAGAGGCCGAGCTACGCGATGTCGTCGAGCTCGTTGGCGACTCCCGCCTCGTCACAATCGTTGGGCCTGGGGGCGTGGGCAAGACACGCTTCGCGCGGCGGCTCATGCTGACAGTCGCCGCGCAGTTCCCCGAGGCGCCCACGTTCATCGACCTGACCGCGGTCCAGGGCGACGACCGCGTTGTCGCCGCAATCCTCCAGAGCCTCGGCGGCCAGTTGCGGCACGGCAACGAGACCGAGGCAGCCGCGGCGCTCGTCGGGGAGCGACGGCTCCTGCTCGTGCTCGACAACTGTGAGCAGGTCATCTCCGGGGCTGCGGACGCCGCGCAGCGGCTGCTCCTCGGCTGCCCGGAGCTGCACCTCCTCGCTACCAGCCGCGAGCCGCTGGCTGTACCGGGCGAGGCCCTCTACCGTCTGATGCCGCTCCCCGTCCCGGTCGCCGGCGAGACCTCCGCGACCAACTCGAGTGTGGAGCTGTTCATCGACCGCGCACGCGCCGTCCAGCATGGCTTCGCAATGACCGAGGAGGCCGCCGCCGCGGTCGTTTCGATCTGCCGCGCGGTGGATGGCATCCCGCTAGCGATTGAGCTGGCCGCGGCGCGCGTGCGCACGCTCCCCGTTGAGCAACTCGCGAGCCGCATGGCGGCGGCCGGGCTAGGCGTCCTCGCGGGCGGCCCCCGCACCGCGCCGGAGCGACATCGCACCATGCGCGCCACCATCGCCTGGAGCGTCGAGTCGCTTCCCCCTGCGGAACGCACCCTCTTCCAGCGCCTCGCCGTGTTCACCGGCGGCTGGACGCTGGAAGCGGCCGAAGGAGCCTGCGCGGGTAGCGATGTGCAGCGGGACTCCGTGCTCGACCTGCTCGAATCCCTCGCCGACCGCTCGCTGGTGGTCGGGGCGGCGGAAGGCGGCCGGTTCCGTTTCCTGGAGCCGATCCTCGAGTACGCGCGTGAAGAGCTGGTCGACTCGGGCCAGGCGGACGACGTTGGAGCCGCGCACTGCCGCTGGTTCCGCCAACTGGCGGCGGCAGCCGAGCCTCATCTCCGGGCACATGGATCTGCCTACTGGCTCGAGGTCCTGGGTGCGGACAACGACAACCTGCATGCAGCGCTTGCCTGGGCCGCGGCACACGAGGCCCAGATCAACGACGGTCTGCACCTCGCGGCCGATCTGCGCTGGTACGTGAGCCAGCGCGCCCTTGAGTCGGAGTACTTCCCACTGACGACCCGGCTGGTGACCGCCCCGTTCGTGATAAGTGCCAGGGCCCGGCTCCCGGCGCTCTTGGCCCACTCTTGGAACGCCCAGGGCGTCGGTGAGTTGGATGAGGGGGAGCGTTCCGCCACGGAGGCATACGAGATTGCGAGCGAGCTGGGCGACGAGCTCTGGATGGCGCGGGCGAAGCACCTGTGGGGTCTCGCGCTGAGTTATCGCGGCGCCGACGATGAAGCCTCGGCAATCTGGGAAGATGCCCTACGTCTCGCTGAGTCGAGCGGATCCGGTGTGGACATCGGGCTCATGCTCACCTTCCTGGGGATGCCCTCTGGCCCTTCTTCTTCAACACGCCCGTTGCTCGAGCGAGCGCTCGGGCTGCTGCGCGAGGCGGGATGGGAGATGGGACAGGTGATGGCTGGCGGGCAACTCGCGGCCTGCATGCAGGTCGAAGGCGACCTGGCGGGTGCGGAGCGTCAGGCCCTGGTTGTGTTCGACCTGTGCCGGAAGATTGGCAGCCCGCGACATGCGAGTTTGACAGCGATTGTAATTTCCGTCATCCGGATTCAGCGCGGCCACCACACCGGCGCATATCCGCTGCTTCGCGAAGGGCTCGAGGTCGCCATCCGAATCGGCGCAACGAGCCGATACCGCATCGCGGTGACCGCTGCGGCGGCGCTTGAGGCGACGACCGGAGATGCTGCCCTGGCCGCTCGCTGGCTTGGAGGCATCGATGCCGATCAGTTCGCCCTCTACTACGAGGATCGGCCCCTCAGCGACCTCGCGTTCGGGGCCGCCCAGAGCAAGCTGGGCGAGCGCTTCGAGGTGGAGTTCCGCCGGGGACAAGCGGCCACCTCTGAGCAAACGGCGCGGGAGGTGCTGGCCAAGATCTCCGCGTCGGTCCCGCTAAGCCAGGACGAACCGACCGGGAGACTCCGTTTGACCGCGCGCGAGGCGGAGGTGCTGCGGCTGGTGGCGGCGGGGACGAGCAACCGCGAGATCGCGGAGACGCTTGTGCTCAGCACGCGCACTGTCGAGACCCACATCGCCAACGTCTACAGCAAGATCGGTGTGCAGAACCGGGTCGAGGCGACGCGTTGGGCGATGGAGGCTGGTCTGGCGGCCAACACATGACGGGTGTCCACCTGGCCCGGGCGCTCCCATCACCCGCGCACTTCACCACCAGCCGGATATTCCGCCGCCGTTCCCTTAATTAAGGCCACGTCGCCTCGCCGCTGCCGAGGGGCTGCGCGGGGATGGACCAGCGAGGGGGCGTGGCGGACATCTTGAGGGCGGGGCGGAGGTAGCGCATCGCACCGTAGGGGGTATCGCGGGACTCCAGGAGGGCGTTGGTGTCGCCCTCGCCGCTGGCGGCGGTGCGGTCGAGGTCGAGACCGAGGCGGTAGTACCACATGCTCGTCTGCGAGAGCGACACGCGCACCAGCCATGACCCGCCCTCCGTCGCGCGGCGGCGGAGCGCCATCATCGTCCCGAGGGCGGCGAAATAGCCGGTCGTGTAGTCGTTCATGGCCGCGGGTGCGAGCACGGGCCTGCCCTCGCCGCCCTGTACCACGCAGACGCCCGTCGTCGCCTGGGCGAGCTGCTCCCAGCCCGGGCGGTAGCGCCAAGGCCCCTCGTGCCCGAAGGCGTTCTCGGAGACGTAGATGATACCCGGCCGGAGCGCCGTGAGCTGTTCCGCGCCGAGCCCGCGTTTTTCGAGCGAGCCGTGCTGGAAACCCTGCGAGAACACGTCCGCGCCGCGCACGAGGTCCCGCAGCGTCTCCAACTGTTCATGGTCATTGAGGTCGAGGTAGGCCTGGCGTTTGCCGTGGCCGGTGTCCTGTTCGAAGCGCTCGATGGTGGGGAGAATGGGCGAGGCGATGTGGAGCACATCGGCGCCGTGCTCGGCGAGTGTGCGCGCGCAGGTCGGTCCGGCGAGCACGCGCGTCAGGTCGAGCACCCGGATGCCGTTCAGCGGACGGTCGGCCTCTGCGAACGGCTCGGGCGGCGCGTCACCGATCTTTGTGACTTCGACGACCGGCTTCGTTGCCAGCAATTGACCCTGCGGATGTGCTAGCCACTCCTCGTTCGTGCGGCAAACGGCGCAACAGAGGCCCTTCGCCGCGAGGGCGTCTTCCAGTTCGAACGCGCCGCGTGTGCTGCAGGCTGCCGCGATCTCCTCCACGGTCGCCGACTCGCCAAGCGCCAGCTCTTCGAGGATGCCGGGCGCGTGGGTGAAGCTGCCGTGGAGGTGGATGAAGCGCCCGTCACGGCATTCATAGATGGCCGTGACGGGAGACACCTGGCGCGCGCTCAGGGGCGGGGCGCCTTCGAGGTCGAGGAGTGTGTAGCTGTGGAGCGACGCGGCCGCGTGGCGGACATCCACCGAAAGGGCCTGTTGCTTGCCACCGCGCAGCCGCCAGATTCGATCCGCTTCCTGACCGACGAGCGCCAGTGCCGTGGCCGCCCCCTCGCCCAGGTGAAAGGGCGATGGGAGCACGGGGTCGATGCCCGTGATTGTGACGTCGGTCGACGACTCTAGTTCGAGTCCGGCGAGTGAGGCGGCGCGTGTTACGGCAAATCGTTCCATCGAGCGATTGTCCCCCGCCGGGACGACTTGTCGACCCGTGCCGCTAGGCAGCGGCACCCACCTCTGATGCGCAGTACATGCAACGGCGGGCCGCGATCGGGATCTCGCCCAGGCACTCGGGGCACTTTCGGGTAGTCGGGTCGGGCGTCGGCTCGCGCCGCGAGCGCTCGATCAGGTAATTCATTGGCTTCACCACGACGAAGAAGATCACCGCGGCAATGATGACGAACGTCACGAGCGCTGTGATGAACGCGCCATAGCGGAAGACCGCATCTTTGATTGTGAAGTCGAGCGCGGAGAAGTCGCGCTCTCCGCCAATCGCCGCGATGACCGGCATAATCAGGCCATCGACCAGCGATGTGACGACGCTGCCGAAGGCGACGCCGATGACCACGGCCACCGCGAGGTCGACCACGTTGCCCCGCAACAGGAACTCCTTGAATTCGCGAACCATATCTGGTTTGCTCCTTTCCCGGAATCATTCCGGGCCGGGAGTCTAGCAGATAGCGTGTCGATGACGAGCTATTAATTCTGGCTAAGCGGACTCAAACGGCCGCGTTCATGTCCCCGGGCGTCGGTACGTTACTTCTTGCAGGATGGTCGCGTGGAGGCTGCCCTCTTCATCCCAGACGCGTCCGCGCACAAGCGCGCGGTTGCCGACAGCAACGTCGGTCGAGAGGTCGAAGAGGTGCCAACCGTCGAAGCTGAAGGGACGGTGGAACCAGGCCTGGTGGTCGAGGCTTGCCTGCGAGCCGATCGGGAGACCGAGATACCGGAGCGCCGTATTCGCTGCAGGGCCGTCTGTGAGGCCGGCGCGTACAGCCGCGCGCCAGGCTGGGTTGGAACCGAAGCCGGGCAGCAGGCGCATGTAGGCGCGCAACGTGGGACTCTTTGCAGTCACGGCCACCCGGTTTTCGACAACCATGCTATTGGGCCGCATGGGCATGCCGTTGACGACCCACATCTCGGGATGCGATTCCGGATCACCGAACTCCGGCACCTCGATGAACTGATGGGCGAAGCCCTCCCATAGGCTGGTGAAGCTTAGCGTCAGTGTGGCGCAAGGCTCCCCTTCCTGGGTGACGGACACGCGGCGTGTGGTGAAGTTGCGGGAATCCCGGAGGGGCTCGGTCTGGTATCGAACTGGTAGCGTAGGGTCACCAAGTTTCAGGAACTCGGCCTTGAGCGAATGGAGGGTGGTGACATCGACCGAGCCGGAAAGCATGACCATGGCCGACATGATCATGGTCGGCCCAGCGATGCGCGGGCTGGGCATGCCCGGCCACGGCTCGAAGCCGGGGACGATGAATGTCGCCTCGTCGACCTGCTCGAACTGTGTGAATTGCTCTTCCCACCTGCGACAAGCCTCCCGAGCTTCTTCGAGCGGGATCGTAGTGGTCATGGGTTCGGCGGTCATGTCCCAAGCCTCCTGAGAGCAACGGGTGATTGGTACATACAGAGTGTCGTCTGGGATTGCGCACCATAACGCGACATGCGTGGCGCGGCAAGTGATCGAACTCACAATGTCGCTGCCGAGCGAAAAACGTCAGTGATCGAACTCACAAACGTCGTGTTGGCCCGAGACGCGCGCTGTATAGAGGCATCTCCATTCCCCCTGGACACACGGTCCATAACGATTCGGTAGACTCAGGCGATGACGCCCGATGACTGGATCGCCGTCGCGCGCGGGCTGGCGCCGCGCTTTGCCGAGCGCGCGGAGCGGCACGACCGCGAGGGGTCGTTCCCGTTCGAGAACTTCGCCGAGCTGCGGGAGGCGGGCATCCTCGCGCTCACCGTGCCGCGCGAATTCGGCGGACACGAGGCGTCGCTGACGACCTTCCTGCGCGTGCAAGAAGAGATAGCGCGCGGCGACGGTTCCACGGCGATGGCGCTGAACATGCACCTTAAGGGCTTCGGGCAGGAGCGCGAGGCGCAGGCCTATCCGCGCAGGTGGTTCGCCGAGATGTGCCGCGGCGCCGTGGAAGAAGGTGCATTGAGCAACACCGTTGCTACGGAGGAAGGTCTCGGCAGCCCCGCTGGCGGCGGCCTGCCGGAGACGACGGCGGTCGAGGTGGAGGGCGGTTGGCTGCTCAACGGGCGCAAGACGTTCACCACTATGGCGCCCGCGCTGCGCTACCTCATCGTCCTCTGCCAGGTGCCTCAACCGGAGGGTTCGCCGCCCATGCTCAGGAACATCATGGTCCTCAACGACGATCCCGGGATCCGCATTGAGGAGACGTGGGACGCGATGGGCATGCGCTCGACCGCCAGTCACGACCTGGTGCTGGAGGATGTGCGCCTGCCCGCGGACCGGTTGCTGAACGCGCGCAAGCTCGGGGGCAGCGACGCGCGCGGCGGAGCGGGCGTGACGTGGTTCGCACTGGGCGTGTCGGCAGTCAGCATCGGCGTCGCGCAGGCCGCGCGCGACTATGCGGTGTCCTATTCCCGCGAACGCACGCCCACGTCGAACAAGACGATCAAGGAGTACCCGGGCGTGCGCACGCGCATCGCGCGCATCGACCTCCTCCTCCAGCGCAGCCGAGCGCTCGTCTACGACGCCGCGCGGGCATGGGAGACGAAGGAGGCGGCGGGGATGAAGCCGCTGGACCGCGTCGTCGTCGCCAAGGTGGACGCCCTCAACAACTCCATCGAGGCGGTGGACCTTGCGATGCGCGTGGTGGGCGGCGTGAGCCTCCAGAAGCGGCGCCCGATTGAACGCTACTACCGCGACGTGCGCGCCCCGCTGCACAACCCGCCCCTCGAAGACCGTGCCCTCGAGCAGCTCGCCCGCTCCGCCCTCGATGAGCCCTCGGAGGACGTGCGCGCGGTGGAATGAGCGGGATGGACACGAACGGGCCGGCGTCGCTGAACGTGGGCTGGCTACTGCCAGCCCCTACGAGTGGCCTCGGAAACACATGTCGAGCGCCGAGTTGCGCTCCGGCCCCGGGCCGTCAGAATTCGTCCGTGCCGAACCGGAAGACGATGCGGTGGAAGAACTTCGACTATCGCGGGAACGCGACGTTCTTCGTGACGATTGTTACCCGGCGCCGGTTCTGCTGGTTCGGAGAAATCGCCGACGGGAAGATGACCTTGAATCAACTGGGAGACGCGGTTCGAGCGGAGCTGTTGAAGACTCCCAATCTACGTCCGAGCGCGAGCCTCCGAGAGTTCGTCGTTATGCCGAATCACGTCCACTTTCTCGTTTCCCTGCGACTGAGCCATGGATGGGATCGCGTGCCTTTGTTCGATAAAAGAGGAAGGCCGCTCGTGTCACGCGATCTCGGCTCCCTGGTGCGTGGCTTCAAGGGTGCCGCGACAACTGTCGTGAATGACATACGCCAACCCGATGAGCCCGGAAGCGTATGGCAGCGCGGCTACCACGAGCACGTCGTGCGCGATCTCGGAGACCGGCGGCGGATAGAGGATTACATCCGCGCAAACCCATCGAGGTGGGAGTTCGACCTCGAGAACGAGTTGGGCATACCGGACGATTTCGAGCGGTCGTTCTGGAAGGATTTTAGCGACGAACAGTGAGCGTGGCACGGGGAGGGCTGGCTGCTGCCAGCCCCTACGAGTCCGAAAAAGTTCGCCATGACAGCAGGCCTGGAGACGCTGCGGTCCGGACATTGCGCTTGGAGTGATGTAACACTTGTAGGGGCTGGCAGCAGCCAGACCTGGTGCTCGTCGCCTTATCCCGGCAGTTTGAAATCGCGGCCGATCGTGATGATCACGTCGGGCAATGTGGAGTTATCAGGGCGCGGCTCCACGCGGATGGCGGAGCCGTCGAGGTTCATCCATCTCGCGATGTCCTCCGCGAGTGCGCGCTTCTGGTTGCCATACAGAGTGATCACGGTCGCCGGCCGGGCCTGCGTTTCCGGGCCGAGATACACCGTTGGGAGGCCCCTGGAATAGGCCAGGTAGCGCCCGAGCGCCGCCGCGCGCGCGTCCCCATCGGTGCCGTAGCCGTTCTGGATCTCGACGTTTGAGTTCACGTAGGTCGCCTTCGTGAACACCTGGCTGATGATGTACTGCACGTTATCCGGGTCCCAATCGAAGACGAAGCCCGCCCACGGGTCTTCCAATGAGAACAGGGTCTGCGTGCCGTTCACCGGGTCGCCCAGGGTAAACGCGTTGATCGGTTTGCCCTGGACCTGGCGGAGGAGGGGGGCGTAGCGCACGGCCGTGGTCAGGCCCATGTCCGTCTTCACGGTGTCGTGGTAGGCATCCCAAACGCCTTTGGGATCGCTCAACAGGTTGAGCGAGAACACCTTCGCCATGGCCGCCTGGAGGACGAGCTGCTGGCGCTTCACGCGGTCCAGGTCACTGTCGTATTCCCGGTGGCGTCCGAAGGCGACCGCGTTGTAGCCGTCCAGAGTCTGCAGCCCTCCCGGGAACGAGAGCCATTGCGCATGGACATCGTCGTCGCTGTAGTACCAGCTATCGACCGAGAGCTCCTCGGGGATGTTGACTTCGATCCCGCCGAGTGCGTTCACGAGGGACTCGACCCCTTTGAAGTCCATGACAACGTAGTAGTCGGTCTCGATCCCGAAGCTCTCCTTGATGTCGGCGGCCACGCGTCCGGCTGCGGCATCGAAGCTCTTGCCCTCTTCCCAGCCTTTGCCGTAGGAGTGCGCAAACTTGTCGCGATCACCTTCGGAATAGATAAAGAGGTCGCGCGGGAAGCTCAGCACCGTCGCCGATTTCGAGGCCGGGTCGATCGTCGCAATCATCACGGAGTCGTTCAGATACGGCCCCTCCATCTGCCAATTCGGGCGCTTGTCGAGGCCGATGATGAGGATGTTCAGGCGGCGATTAAAGACGCTATCGGTCGTGTCGCCCGTCTTCACGATGCCTTTGAGAGGCAGGTCGCCGACCACGGGGATGCCCGCGAGGGTCTGGCCGGGGAAGAGGGCCGGCGTAATCCGTGCGAGCAAGGCGACGCCCGTGTAGATGGAGGCCAGGCCGAATACGCAGATCGAGAACAGGAAGAGCATGCGCGTGCCGCGAGTGTGCGCGACGGAGAGCGTCACGGTGTTCCGGGCTGGCCGCGGCCTCATCCGGAACGTGGACTCCTCGATACGAGCTGTCATGCTTCCTCAAGCTACTGACGGCCCGCGTTGAGGTCAACGAAAGCTCGGGGAGCATTCAGTCCTCCTTTCGGATGACAGCACGGGCTCTTTACCGTGTGCTGGAACGCCGATAAGCACGGCGGCGGGATTACCACGAAGGAACGAAGGAACGAAGAAGCAAGGCGGAGTCCATCAAAGTCTTCGATTCTTCGGCACTTCGTGTTTAATCACCGGAGATGGCCGTGCATCAGCCCC
The DNA here is from genome assembly GCA_046713815.1 of Tepidiformaceae bacterium. GTDB lineage: Bacteria > Chloroflexota > Dehalococcoidia > Tepidiformales > Tepidiformaceae > JBBDMZ01. The sequence goes on along the minus strand of JBKKBS010000022.1, from coordinate 984 downwards.
AGGTGATCGTGGAGCGGAAGTTTAAGCCCGATGGTTCGGTGCGTGAGTACGCGTGCGAGCTCGTCGCGCGCGCACCAGGGCTGCTGGTGGTGCGCTTTCGGCTGGAGGAGGGCGGCGCCGCGTTCGCGACGCCCATCGACGTACCGCCGGACTCGCTCTCGTACGGGTGGTTCTGGGCGCGCCGGCCGTACAACCTCTATCGAATGTTCCGCGCGGACGGATCGCTCATCGCCCATCGATTCGACGCCGTGGCGGACGTGAAGCTGCGGGAGGACGCCGTCGAATACCGCGACCTCGTGCTCGACTGGTGGGTCATGCCGGACGACACGATCGTCGAAGAGGATCGCGACGAGCTGGACGCGCTAGCGGCGCAGGGCGCCGTGAGCGCCAACGATGTGCGCGCCGCCAACGCAGCTGCCTACCAGGTGCTCAGCCGCTACCGCCACATCATCGACGACGTTGCCGTGCTGGAACGGAAGATGCGCGTCATTCCAAGGACTGAGGACTGAGGGCTGAGGACTGAGCCGGGCTCGATGTGGCTTTACATCGGCGGACGCTGCGGCCACTATGCGCGGACATGATACGGACGGTCTCGCGGCTCTGGCGGTTCTTCTCGCTCGGCTTCATCGCCGCCTTCGTGGCCTACCTGTTTATTCGGTGGGACCCGGACAAGGTGTTCGTCGGGGTCGCCATCGCCGCGTTCGTGGGCCTGCTTGTGGTCGTGGCCTTCGAATTTGCGCGCGCGAAGATGCGTGCGGACGACGTGTCCCAACTGGATCATTGATAGGCTGCGCGGATGGCAATCCTGCTGCGCCGGCCCACGGCCATATTCGGCGCCTTACCGGATCACCGCCAGGGGCTGATCGCGATGCTCGGCGCGGCCGTCCTCTGGAGCACGGGCGGGCTCTTCATTAAGGCCGTTTCGCTCGACGCTTTCGGCGTGACGATGTGGCGATCGCTGCTCGCGGGCGTGGCGATCGCGGT
>JBKKBS010000021.1:0-4107 GCA_046713815.1 Tepidiformaceae bacterium | reverse complement strand
AGGATCGAGGCATATGGGAATCACAACGGTTGAGGTCGAGATTGGTGTTCCGAACGACGGGGACCGGTGGGAGTCTCTGGAGTTCCTCGTCGATTCGGGCGCCGTTTACTCCGTAGTACCGGCAGCTGTCCTTGAACGCCTGGGAATACGGCCGGTCAGCGAAGAGGTTTTCCGCCTGGCCAACGGAGATAAGATCACGCGGCGCAAGGGCATCGCGGCGTTCCGCCTGGGGAAAGAATTGGCGGAGCGGATGTCGTGTTCGGTGAACCCGGCGATTCGAATTTGCTCGGCGCCCTCACGCTGGAAGCCCTTGGGCTTGCGCTTGATCCGCTCAAGCGGGAGCTGCGCGAGCTTCCAATGATGCTTTGATGGGCAGTCGGGTGCTGCTGGTCGGGATGGGTGCGCGCGAGCATGCGGTCGCGTGGAAGCTGCGTCAGTCGCCGCTGGTGGACGAGATCTTCGTGTCGCCCGGAAACGCGGGAACGGCGCAGGTGGCCGCGAACATTCCGGTGCAGCCGAAAGATATCGACGGACTGGTCAAGGCGGCCAAAGACTATGGAGTCGATTTCTACCTTGCCTCCATGGACGACCCCCAGCCGCTTGGGCTGGTCGACCGGCTGACGGCGGAGGGCATTCTCTGCTACGGCCCAACCCAGGCTGCCGCCCAGCTCGAAGCAAGCAAGGCGTTCTCGAAGCAGTTCATGGTCGACCGCGGCATCCGCACGGCGGCGGCTCGTGTGTTCACCGACTACCGGGACGCATGTACTTATGTGGAGTCTCTTTCTGACCGGGGCGTGGTGGTCAAGGCGAGCGGGCTGGCGGCGGGAAAGGGCGTGCTCGTGTGCAATTCGAACGCGGAAGCACTCGAGGCGCTCGACATCGCCATGGTCCGCCGGGACTTTGGATCGGCGGGCGACACAGTCCTGGTCGAGGAACGGCTCCACGGCTGGGAGACGAGCGCACACGCGTTCTGCGACGGCAAGACGGCAGTCATGTTCCCGTTTGCAACCGACTACAAGCGCGCCCAGGACGGCGACATTGGGCTCAACACCGGCGGCATGGGCGCGTATGCTCCCAGTGCCGAGGTCGACGCGGCTATGACCGACCGCATCCGCAAGGAGGTGGTCGAGCCAACCATCGCGGGCATGGCGACGATGGGCTCGCCGTTCGTTGGTACGCTCTTCCCGGGGCTAATGGTGACGGAGGCAGGTGAGTACGTGATCGAATACAATGCGCGCTTCGGCGATCCGGAGGCGCAGGTGCATATGGCCCGGCTCGAGAGCGACCTGTTCGAGATCTGTCACGCCGCGGCAAGGGGCCGGCTGCACGAGGTGGAGGTGTGCTGGTCGTCGAAGGCGGCCGTGGGTGTGGTTTGCGCGAGTGGCGGGTATCCTGCCACGTACAAGCTCGGGCATGTGATCGAAGGCATAGACCGCGTCGACCCTGATGTGCTGGTGTTCCACGCCGGCACGAAAGACGATGCACGCGGCCTGGTAACGAATGGCGGGCGCGTTCTGACGGTGGTTGCGAGCGGCGACACTGTGTCCGAGGCGCGCGCGAAGGCGTACGACAACGTCAACCGCATCCACTTCACGGACATCCAGTACCGGCGCGACATCGCCGTGGGGGTTTCGTAATGGCCAATCCGCTCGTAGCCGTCCTCATGGGCTCGAAGACCGACGAGCCGCTGCTCGAACCGACGACGAAGGTGCTGGAGCAGCTCGGCATCCCCTACGTGACGCGCGCGATGTCGGCGCACCGCACACCAGACAAGGTGCGCGAGTTCGCGAAACGGGCGGAGAGTGACGGCTTCGAGGTGCTGATCTGCGCGGCGGGCGGCGCCGCTCACCTCCCCGGCGCGGTGGCCGCTCAGACCACGCTGCCGGTGATCGGCATCCCGCTGGCTTCGAGCGAGGTGGCCGGGGGCCTTGACGCGATCTTCGGCGTGCTCCAAATGCCGCCGGGCGTGCCGGTCGCGGCCGTGGCCGTGGGCGCCTGGGGTGCGCGCAACGCCGCCTACCTCGCCGCTGCCATCCTCGCCCTCAAGCACGATGACATCCGGGAGGCCTACAAAGCCTTCCGCGACGAGCAATCCCGAGGGTAAACCCAGGAGTCCGAGCCGGAGCGTCAGCGACGATGCGAATGGCCACCCGAGAACGCCCTGGGGAAGGGCGTCCCGGCGCGAGTGTCCAAAGCCCGCTGCCGCGTATAGTCCGCACCACGGACGCGCGGGACTTCGCGCGCACAAGGGGGTTCCTCATGGGAAAGCTGGATGGGCGCGTAGCGCTGATCACGGGCGGGGCGCGCGGGCAGGGCGCCGCCGAAGCGACGCTCTTTGCGCAGGAAGGCGCGACCGTCATCGTCACCGACGTGCTCGACGATGACGGCAAGAAGACTGCGTCGGCCGTGGGCGGGACGTACATGCGTCACGACGTGACCGACGAAGCGCGTTGGAAGTCGGTCGTCGAGGAGATCGTGGCCCAGCACGGCCGCCTCGACATTCTCATCAACAACGCCGGCATCTATCGCCCGGAGAACCTCCTTGATGCGTCACAGGCGAGCTACCGCCAGGTGATCGACATCAACCAGGTGGGCGTGTTTCTCGGCATGCAGGCGGTTGCGCGGCCGATGATGGAGGGCGACGGGGGCGCGATCGTGAACATCTCCTAGGTAGCCGGCCTGCGCGGCGGCGCGGGCGGGTTCGCCTACGTCGCCAGCAAGTTCGCCGTGCGCGGCATGACGAAGGCCGCCGCTGTCCAGCTCGCGCGGTACAACATCCGCGTGAACTCCATCCATCCCGGCCTGATCGAAACACCGATGCTCCATTCGATTCCCGGGATCGACGCCGGCGGACTCGACGACTACCTCCGCCGTGTGCCGATGCGCCGCGTAGCCGACGCCAGCGAAGTGGCGAAATTGGCTCTCTTCCTCTCATGCGACGACAGCAGCTACTCCACCGGCGCCGAGTTCGTGATTGACGGCGGCATGACCGCATAGGAGAGAAACGATGCCGAACGGCCTGACGAAGAACGGCGAAGCGACGCCGGTAGAGATGCTCCCGGGCATCTTCCGGCGGACGTTGAACGAGGGCGTCCACACCATGCTCTGCGAGCTAAGGATGGCCGCCGGGAGCGCGGTGCCGTCGCACACGCATCCGCACGAGCAGACGGGATACCTGGCGAGCGGGCGGTTCCGCTTCCGGCTCGGCGACTCGTGGATGGAGATGGGGCCGGGCGACTCGTGGTGCGTGCCCGGCGGCGTCGAGCACGAGGTCATCGTGATCGAAGACACGGTCGCGATCGACATCTTCTCGCCGCCTCGTGAGGAGTACCGCGACCCGATGCACGGGTTGTAGCTCGGAGACAGTAAATTCGTGAATCAAACAGAGATGCTGATGAGCCGGGCGCGGCATCAGCCCGATCGGCGTCTGATCGCTTTCGGACACGATCCCTCGCAGGTTGAAGACGCCTTGCGGCTGTCTCCGTCACAACGGCTTCGGGCCTTCGATTCCATGAGCGCCCTCGCCGCTTCCCCGGGTGCGCATTCGAGGGTCTCACGGGTTGCTCTCAATTCGTTCGGGCTTTTCCGGACTCTACGGGAACGCAACGTCGACTTCGTTCTGACCGGCGCCCCGGCAGCGGCGATTTTCGGCGCGCCGATCGGCGGCGTGACGACCGAGATCCTTTGCAATGCGGACGAAGTGACCCCAGCCATTCCCGGCTGGCCGCGCGAACTGATACCGCTGGAACAAAGCGTCAGCCGTCCATGCGTTGCTTTGCGTACTGAATTCGGAGACGTAGACATCATGCAGCCGGTACTGTCGCCTGAGCCGGTACGGGTGTTCCTGGAGGATGACCTCGCGGTCACGGTGACTTCGCTGAACGCCCTCATTGCAATGTTGGAGATGTGGGACAGAGGTCTCGACCGCTATGTGGTGGAGTTCCTTTACTGGCTCCGAGATCGCCCGGAGGGCCCGCCGCCGGTCGAACGTTAGGCGTCGCTCGCGTATCCTCTTCAAGTGATACCGCGCTATTCCCGGCCCGAGATGAGCGCCGTCTGGAGCGAAGAGAACAAGTTCCAGCGCTGGCTCGACGTGGAGGTCGCGGC
>JBKKBS010000020.1:0-2573 GCA_046713815.1 Tepidiformaceae bacterium | reverse complement strand
AAGGGACGACGCTGACCGGTGTCGAGTGGCAGTCTGAGAAGTACAGCGAAGGCCTGCCTGACGAGCTTCCGGCCGTCATTCGGCCGTTGCCGTTCTTGTACGAGAGCACGGGCACCGAAACGCGCTTCACGAGCCGCCTCGATCCTGAGCCACGCAGCCGCCGCGTGTTCAGCTTCCTCAGACCTGAGACGCTGGCTTCGTGGCTCGATATCTCTGCCGCCCCGCGTGCTGAGGGGGCGCGGGTGGGCGAGGAGCGAGCCATGTACCTGGGGAAGGCCGCGCTGCGCTCCCAGTTGAAGCGCATGCCTCCCCTCGTAGAAACGGGCCTCTGGCCCGCGCAGATCACGGCTGTGCGCAATCTGGAGCACTCCCTCACCGAGGATCGGCCGCGGGCGCTGATCCAGATGGCGACAGGGAGCGGCAAGACCTTCACCGCCATTACATCGATCTATCGTCTCATCAAGTTCGGAGGCGCAAAGCGCGTCGTGTTCCTCGTTGACCGCGCCAACCTCGGGAAACAAGCGCTCCGAGAGTTCCAGCAGTACACGGCGCCGGACGACGGCCGCAAGTTCACCGAGCTGTACAACGTCCAGCACCTCACATCGAACAAGATCGATCCCGTCGCGCGCGTCTGCATCACGACCATCCAGCGGCTGTACTCGATGCTGCGGGGTGAAGAGGAGTTCTCGACAGAGGCCGAAGAGGGCTCGCAGTTCGATAGCGGTGCATCGGCTATCGTTGCACCGGCGCCGGTCGCGTACAATCCGAACATCCCGGTCGAAACCTTTGACTTCATCTTCTCCCATGAATTCCATCGCTCGATCTACAACCAGTGGCGTCAGGTGTTGGAGTACTTCGACGCGTACATCATCGGCCTGACGGCGACGCCGTCGAAGCAGACATTCGGTTTCTTCAATCAAAATCTCGTGATGGAGTACAACCACGAACAGGCCGTGGCCGACGGCGTCAACGTAGACTTCGACGTGTATCGGATTCGCACGCAGATCACGGAGTCCGGTTCGAAGGTCGATGCTGGCTTCTTCGTCGACCGGCGCGACCGGCTGACGCGGGCGGTGCGATGGGAGCAGCTCGATGACGACCTCACCTATAGCCCGCAGTCGCTGGACAGGGACGTCGTCGCGCTCGACCAGATCCGCACGTTCGTGCAGACGTACCGCGACCGCCTGTTCATCGATCTCTTTCCCGGGCGCACCGAGGTGCCGAAAACGCTGATCTACGCCAAAGACGACAGCCACGCCGACGATATCGTCCAGATCGTGCGTGAGGAGTTCGCCAAAGGGAACGAGTTCGCCCAGAAGATCACCTACCGCACAAGCGTCGTGAAGGTCGTCGACAAGAGGATCGGTGCTGACGGCAAGGAGTACGAGGAAGTGATCTACAAGCCAAGCGGGCGCCGGCCGGAGGATCTCCTCTCGTCGTTCCGAAACAGCTACTATCCGCGCATCGTCGTGACGGTGGACATGCTTGCGACGGGCACGGACATCAAGCCGCTCGAAGTCGTGATGTTCATGCGCGAGGTGAAGAGCCGTATCTTCTTCGAGCAGATGAAGGGCCGGGGCGTCCGCGTGATCAACGGCACCGACCTGCAGGCGGTGACGCCCGACGCCACCAGCAAGACGCATTTCGTCGTCGTCGATGCGGTCGGCCTGTGCGAGGGGAACCTCACGGACTCGCAGCCGTTAGACCGCCAGCCGACCGTGCCGCTGCAGAAGCTGATCCAGTCTGTGGCCTTTGGCAGCACCGATCCCGACATCCTCTCCTCGCTGGCAGGGCGGCTGGCGCGTTTGGACCGGCAGATCGGCGCGGAGGACCGGCAGAAGCTGACGGACATCGCCGGCGGCAAGAGCCTGCAATCCATCGCATCGGAGATCGTTCGCGCGCTCGACCCGGATGAGCAGGCCGAGGCGGCGAGAGCGGGAGCGGGCCTGCGGCCGGACGCCGCGCCGACAGCGGAACAGATCGAGCACGCGGCGGCGGCGATGCTGCGCGCGGCCGCGGCGCCGCTGGCGGCAAACCCAGCCTTGCGCGACCAGATCATCTTGGTAAAGCAGCGCTTCGAGCAAACGCTCGATACAATCAGCAAAGATGTCGTACTCGAAGCGGCGTTCTCCGAGGCCGCGAAAGAGCGGGCGAAAACGCTCGTCACGTCGTTCGAACAGTTCATCCGCGATAACAAGGACGAGATCACGGCGCTGCAGGTGCTGTACAGCAGGCCGTACGCGCAGCGCCTGACGTTCACCGACATCAAGGCCCTTGCCGATGCGCTGAAAGCGCCGCCGCGCTCATGGCTGCCCGAGAACCTGTGGCGCGCCTACGAGACGCTCGACCAGGCGAAGGTGCGCGGGTCCGGCGGCCACATGCTGACCGATATTGTTTCACTCGTGAGGTTCGCGCTGCATCAAGAGGGCGAGTTGGTGCCGTTCGCCGATGAGGTCGAGGAGCGCTTCAAGGGTTGGCTCGCGATCCAGGAGACGGCGGGTCGCACGTTCACGGACCATCAACGGGCCTGGCTCGAACTGATCCGCGATCAGATCATTGGTGGTCTCGTTATC
>JBKKBS010000019.1:0-2510 GCA_046713815.1 Tepidiformaceae bacterium | reverse complement strand
ACGCGAGGTCCAGCGCCTGGCGACTCCTGCGCGATCATCCGCGCGAGGCCGGAATCGTCATCGGGCTCACGGCGGGAGGGACACTCGCCTTCTACGCCTACACGACCTACATGCAGAAGTTCCTGGTCAACACGAGCGGCTTCTCGCGGGAGACGGCCACCTGGGTGACGGCCGGCGCCCTCGTCGTCTACATGGTCGCTCAGCCCTTGGTGGGAGCTCTGTCGGACGCGGTGGGCCGCCGGCTCCCGCTCGGGCTCGGCTTTGGGCTCGGCGCGGTCGTGACCTACCCTGCCATGACCTTTCTGGCCGCCACCGACTCGGCGGTGGTCGCGTTCGTTGTGATAACGGGGCTGATGCTCGTGCTTTCCGGCTACACAGCCGTAAACGCCGCCGTGAAGTCGGAGCTCTACCCGACCTACATCCGCGCGCTTGGAGTGGCCCTGCCGTACGCGACCGCTAATGCGCTGTTCGGCGGGACGGCCGAGTACTCCGCGCTGTGGTTCAAACAGGCGGGCCTGGAGCAGGGCTTCTATGTCTACGTCTCGGCGGCGATGCTAATCGCCATGGTGGTCGCGCTGAGGCTGCGGGACAGCCGCCGCCACAGCCTGATCCTGGAGGACTGAGCGGTGCCGTCCGACAGCCCAAGGATTCCGATCGTCGTCCTCTCCGGGTTCCTGGGCAGCGGCAAGACCACGCTGCTGAACGCCCTCCTGCGCCATCCGTCGTTCGAGTCCACGGCGGTGATCGTCAACGAGCTGGGCGAGATCGGCCTCGACGACCTGCTCGTCGCCTCGGCCGAGGAGGACGTAGTCCTGCTCAACTCCGGCTGCCTCTGCTGCAGCCTCTCGAACACGCTGCGCGAGACGTTGCTCGACCTCTTTGCCCGGCGGAGGACGGGCGACCTGCCCCCGTTCCAGCGGGTGGTCGTGGAGACCACTGGGCTCGCCGACCCTGCGCCCATCCTCCAGTCGCTGCTGCGCGACCGGATGCTTACCCGGGATTTCGCCTTCGAGGAGCTGGTGGTGGTGGTAGACGGCGTGTTCGGCGCGCGCGAGCTCGACGAGCACCGCGAGGCCCGCCAGCAGGCCGCTCTCGCCGATCGGCTGGTGATCAGCAAGCTCGACGTGGCGGATGCCGCCGCTGCGGTCGCGCTCAAAGCGAGGCTGCGCGCCCTCAACCCCCTGGCCGCGATCGTCGAGGGCCGCGGCGCCGGCACTGCGGCCGCGGACGTGTTCGGGCATCCGAGTGAAGGCTCGGCCGAACGCCGCGCGCCGCTCGCGATCGAGACGCCGGAAGTCGAGCCCTCCCATGCGCACGTCCATGATCCCGCGGTGCGGGCGGACTCCTTCGTTATCGAGCGGCCCATAGGCTGGTCCGGCGTCAGCGGCTGGATCGAGGCGGCCGGCGCGTTCTTCGGCACCGCGCTGATGCGCTGCAAGGGCCTGCTCGAGGTCGCCGGCGCGAGCGGCCCGGTGCTGCTTCAGGGCGTGCAGGGTGTCTTCGCGCCGCCGGAAGTCCTCGCCCGCTGGCCCGGCGAGGACCGCCGTTCGCGGCTGGTCTGCATCACTCGCGGGCTCGACCCGGCGCTGATGCGCGCGAGCCTTGCGATCCTGCACATCGAGGCCGGCGCCTACCGGCCCGCCACCGTTGAGGAGATGCTGACCCTGCACGCAGAGCAAGGGCGCAGCTGATGGCGTTCGACACACTGATCGCCAACGGCGTGGTGGTGTTTCCCCGCACGGGCCCCGCACCGGCGGACATCGCCATCTCCGGGGGCCGGATCGCGGCCGTGCTCGCCCCGGGCTCCGACGCGCGCGCGGGCCGCGTGATCGACGTGGCCGGCCGTCACGTGTTCCCCGGCCTGATCGACGCCCACATCCACTTCGGCTTCGGCGAGCCGGTGACGGAGTACACGACCGAGACGGTCTATGCCGCCCAGGGCGGCTTCACCCTGGTGATCGGCTACTTCCTCAACAACGAGGCGTATGGGGGGGTCTTCGAGCGCGAGAACGAGCACGCCCGGGCGCGCGCCCACGTGGACTACGCCTTTCATTTCTCCACCGCGAGCGAGCTGCACCTGGTCCAGCTGGAGGACTACGTCCGCACCTACGGCGTGACCTCCTTCAAGTACTTCATGAATTTCAAGGGCGAGGAAGGCCGCTACCTCGGGCTCGACGGCACCGACGACGGTTACCTCTACGACCTCCTGCGCGAGGCCGCCCGCATCGGCGGCGTCACGGTCGTGCTGCACACCGAGAACATCGAGATCGTCAACCGCCTCCGTCGCGCCTTCCAGGCCGAGGGCCGCTCGACCCTGCGCGACTGGTCGCTGTCCAAGCCCGCCTTCACTGAGGCTGAAAACCTGGTGCGCGGCATATACTTCGCCGAGAACCTCGGGGCCGCCATCTACATCCCGCATGTCTCCACCCGGCTGGCGCTCGACGAGGCGCGCCGCTGGCGCGGACGCTATGACCGCGTCTATCTCGAGACCTGCCCCCACTATCTGACCC
>JBKKBS010000018.1:0-3522 GCA_046713815.1 Tepidiformaceae bacterium | reverse complement strand
AGCCTGCATCGACTGCCCTGGCAGACACGCGGCACACACAGGGGCCGGCATTCGCCACGGCCGCCAGGCCGAGGTTCCAGGCGGAGCGAGCGACCCTGGGCATTGGCGTGGTCGGCTACGGGTACTGGGGCCCGAACCTCGTCCGTAACTTCTCGGAAGCGCCCGGGGCGCGGATCGCCGCCGTCAGCGACCTATCGGCCGCTCGCCGGGAGCAGGCCGCGGCACGCTATCCGGGAGCGAATGTGCTGGAGAGCCACCTTGATTTGATCGGCGACCCGGCCGTTGATGCCGTTGTTGTGGCCACGCCTGTGTCTTCCCACTTCACCATCGCAATGCAGGCCTTGCGGGCGGGCAAGCATGAGCTGGTGGAAAAGCCACTCGCCATGAACTCGCATCAAGCGCGAGTGATGATCGATGAGGCCGAACGGCGAGGGCTCGTCCTGATGGTCGATCACACGTTCGTCTACACTGGCGCGGTCGAGAAGATCCATGAACTTGTCTCGACGGGGCAGCTTGGGCGGCTCTACTACTACGACTCGGTCGGTGTGAACCTGGGCCTCTTCCAGCGCGACGTGAATGTCCTCTGGGACCTCGCGGTGCATGACCTTTCGATCATGGACTATGTCCTCGGAAGCGAGCCGCTGGCGGTCTCCGCCATCGGCGCCGCCCACATCGCCGACAGCCCCCAGAACACGGCCTACCTCACCTGTTTCTTCGCCGACAACCTGCTCGCCCACTTCCATGTGAACTGGCTATCGCCGGTCAAGATTCGCCGCACGATGATTAGCGGATCCGAAAAGATGATCCTGTACGACGACCTTGAGCCCAGCGAGAAGGTCAAGGTGTACGACAAGGGCGTTGTTGTGAATGGCGGGAGTTCGCGCGACCTGCGAGTTGACTACCGCGCCGGGGACATGTGGGCGCCGAGGCTCGGCCTAACCGAGGCCCTGCAGACCGAGGCACGACACTTCATGGATTGCATTCGCGACGGGGGCAAGCCGCTGTCCGATGGCGCCGCGGGACTGCGGGTGCTTCGCATGCTGGAAGCGGCTGCCGACTCGATGGCGGCCGGCGGCCGCCCCGTGGAGCTACAGGGGCTGGCGGTCACATGATCCCTCTCGTCGATTTGAACGCGCAGTACAAGAGCCTCGCGCTCGAGGTCGACGACGCCGTGATGCGCGTCCTCCGGAGCGGACGCTTTGTGCTGGGTCCAGAAGTCGAAGCATTTGAGTCTGAGTTCGCAGCTTATTGTGGCGCGGACTTTGGGATAGGGGTGGATTCTGGCACCAGCGCGCTCCACCTCGCCCTTCGCGCCGCCGGCGTTGGTCCGGGAGACGAGGTGATTACGGTGCCGTTCACCTTCATCGCCACGGTCTCGGCGATCGCCTACACGGGCGCCACCCCGGTCCTCGTCGACATCGACCCCATTTCCTTGACGATGGACGTCGATCAGTTTGAAGCAGCGATCACGCCGCGGACCAGGGCCGTCCTCCCGGTGCACCTCTACGGGCACCCGGCCGACATGCGGCCCATACTCGAGATTGCGGAGCGGCACGGGCTCGTGGTCATCGAGGACGCCGCGCAGGCTCACGGCGCCGAGTACGGCGGCAGACGTGCCGGGAGCCTCGGGCACATCGCCTGCTTCAGCTTTTATCCGAGCAAGAACCTCGGCGCATTCGGGGATGGTGGAGCACTCACGACCAGCGACCCGGTCTACGCCCGACGGCTTCGCGGGCTCCGCAATTGGGCTGCTGAACAGCCGTATTGTCATGAAACATTGGCCTTCAATAACCGCCTGGATGAGATCCAGGCGGCCGTACTGAGGGTGAAGCTGCGGCGCCTCGACACATGGAACGCGCTGCGACGAGGCCATGCAGCGCACTACCTCCGGTTACTCTCGGACGCGGGGGTGGGTCTCCCGGCGGGGCGCGAGGGCGTCGCCGACGTGTTTCATATTTTCGCGATCCGGGTGCAACGAAGGGCGGCACTCCAGGCTCGACTCTCGGAGCGCGGGATATCCACGGGCGTGCACTACCCCGTGCCCGTTCACCTGCAGCCGGCGTTTCGCAACCTTGGATACGAGCGCGGAAGCTTCCCCATCTCCGAGTGCGCCGCTAACGAAGTACTGTCGCTCCCCATGTACCCCGAGCTGGAACCGGCCGCCATTCGACGCATCGCCGAGTCGGTCAAGGAAGAGGTGGTGGCATGGGCCGTCGCGTAGTCAGCGCCGTCCATGGCGCCAAAACGGTGATACCAGACGCGGATTTCGAAGTCGGGCTCGCCGGCCACCTGCGTGACAACTACGGACTGGCCGCATTGGCGGAACTTTACGCACGTTATGTGCAGGATGAGGGTTCTTTCGGCGCCGTGATGCGCCGCGCCATCTGGAGGGCGAGCTGCCGGCGCTTCGGGCATGGCGTGACGATCGAGCCGGGAGTGCAGTTCAAGCATATCGAAACGTTCGAAGTTGGTGACGGCCTCTTTTTCGGTCGCGGAGCGTTCGTCCAGGGCCGTTTCGACGGCACATGCCGGCTGGGAGACCGAGCGTGGCTCGGTCCCCAAAGCTATTTCGATGCCCGCGACCTGAGCATTGAGGAAGACGTAGGCTGGGGCCCGGGCGCGAAGGTGCTCGGCTCGGAGCACACCGGACTGCCCACCTCCGTGCCCGTCATCCAGACAGACCTGGTGATCGAGTCGGTAGTCGTGCGGCGGGGCGCGGACATCGGCACGAACGCTGTCCTCCTCCCCGGCATAACGGTCGGCGAAGGTGCGATTGTCGGGGCGGGGGCCGTGGTAACGAGGGACGTGGCCGACTTTGCGGTCGTCTCCGGAGTTCCGGCGCGCTTCATGCACTGGCGCGAAGGTTTCGGTGCAAGCATCCGCGAGCCCGCGCTCGCGGAATCAGAGCTACTGATCAGGAGTTGACGCGATGGACCTCAGGGGACGGAAGTGTTTGGTGACCGGCGGGGCGGGCTTCATCGGCTCCGAATTGGCCCGGCAGCTCTGTGCCATGGGGGCGAAGGTTACAGTCGTGGATAATCTTGTAAACGGAACACTCTGTAATCTTGACGGGGTGCCCGTCGAATTTGTACATGCTGACGTTCGAGACCAGCGCCAGATGGCGGATGCTTTCGACAAAGTTGAATTTGTGTTTCACCTTGCTTGCCTTGGGGTACGTCATTCGATCCACTCGCCTATAGAAAACCACGAAGTTAATGCTTTCGGAACATTACAACTCCTCATGCTCGCTTTGAAGAAAGGTCTTGAGAGATTTATCTATGTATCCACATCCGAAGTATACGGTACCACTCAACGGCTTCCTCTTTCCGAGACCGATGCCACCATGCCTAACACTGTATACGGCGCATCGAAACTTGCCGGTGAGTGCTATGCTCGCGCATTTTACCGTACTCATGATTTGCCAACAGTGATCGTTCGGCCCTTCAACTCATACGGGCCAAGATCTCACCATGAAGGCGATAGCGGAGAAGTCATACCTAAATTTGTGCTTCGGTGCATGAC
>JBKKBS010000017.1:0-4537 GCA_046713815.1 Tepidiformaceae bacterium | reverse complement strand
ACCCGCCATGGCGAAAGGCCAGGAGAAGCCCGGAAAAAAGAACAAGCCGAAGGTCACCACCAAGGCCAAGCAGACGAAGAAAGCCGAGAAGAAGGCAGCGGCGAGCTGAACTCTAAAAGTCGCGAGCACGGCCGCCGATCAGCTCATCAGGCGGTCGCGAAGGCCGTCTCGCCAAGCCGCGCGTTGACCCGGGGGATCACTTCCTCGGCAAGCAGCCGCATCGATTCCTTCCATGGTCCGGGCGTGGCGCTGTAGTCGAACGTCAGCAGTAGCACGGTGCCGAAACCGCCGCAACGTTCATACATCGCCTCGAGTTTTTCGGCGCACGTCTCCACGGAACCGACGACCCAACTGTGGCGCGAGAGGTACTCGGGTGTCACGTCTGCGTCGGGCACGGACGGGTCGTGCTTATAGAAGTGCGTAAAGCCGAAGTCGCCGAGCAGGGGCAACAAATACTCGCGCATCATCCGCCCCATCATGGCGCCGGCTGACCAGCGGAAGGCCTCCTCGTCCGTTTCCGCCACGAAGATCTCGCGCACGACGTGCCAGTCGGCCCGGTCCGGGGTGCGGCCCGTGCGCTCGGCGCCCTGGCAAACGCTCTCCCAGTGACTCGCCATGTACTCCGGGTTGAGGTTCAGGCTCATGGGCATGAAGCCTCGCTCGCCGGCGAGTTTGAGCGTATCGGAACTCGGGTTCAGCCCGGCGATGCCGATTGGTGGATGCGGCAGCTGGAAGGGACGGATGTGGGGCCGCAACGTGCGGAACATGACGTCCGGCTTGTTAACGGTCCAGAACTTGCCCGCGTATTCGAACGGCCCCTCGTCGGCCCAGAGGCGCAGCATGATATCGAGCGCCTCGCGCGTCATGTCCCGGTTTTCGCCAGACATCCCATCGACGTTGAACATTGCCCAGTCGCTGGGCAGGCCGCTGGAGCCAATGCCGAGCATGAACCGGCCCTGGGCGAGATGGTCCAGGTAGGCCACGCGCGCCGCCAGTTCAGCGGGATGGTGGAAGGGGAGCAGGTGTGCGCCGGGAGCGAGCTTGATGCGCTTGGTCCGCAACAAGGCCTGTGCGAGCAGGATGTCCGGCGCCGGGATCGGCTCCCATGGCGACGTGAAGTGTTCGCCCACCCAAGCGGAGTCGTAGCCCAGGTGGTCGGCGTGCTCGATCACCTCCAGGTCCCACTGTGTCCCGCCGTAGAGCGTCTGCTCCGGTGGGTGCGAAGGCATCAGGAAGAGGCCGAGCTTCATAGCGATCTCCCAGGACGAAGTCGTCCGCACCGGGGAGCATAAGACTCCACGCCCGGCTCGACAATGCGGCCTGGCAAATCTCGCTCAAGACTCGGGCGCCGGGGCGACTGGCGGCGCGGGCCGTCCTTTCCGGACAGTCTCCGGCGGTATTACCTCGGCAGATTCGGCATTCTCAGCCCCTGACCTGGTCGTCAAGCCAACGTCTTCGGGTAGTACTGGCCAGGTTCCAGCCTGAACACGTCGCCCGTGAAGTCGGACGCCAAGGGCCATTCGGCTTCCTCCCCATGCCCGACCACAGGCAGCCCGCTGGGGCAGCCAACCCGGTTAGCCTGCGGCCCGCTTATAGACATCGGACGTGAACGTCTTCGCTGCGATGCAGAGATTCGACCAGTCCTCTAGTTGCGCCACGAGCGTTTCGAAATCGTCGCCGATGGCCTCGACAATCTCTTGCTCCATCGCATCGGTACGCTCCTCGATGCCGTCCCGGAACTGTCGGCCGGCGACAGTCAAGGCGCCCGCTGCGATCAGACCGCGTCGCTCCAACTCCGCTGTTGTGGCTGCGATCTGTGGCCCACTCCAACCGCGCGTGGCGGTGTACGGACCGAGCGGCATCCCCAGCCAGAGCTCGGTCAGGATATTCATCCCGACAGACCCCAGCCCCGCGCTGACGGACGCCGCGAGGTGGCTGTCGCCTCTGTGCTCTCGAAGCAAGTTGCACGCCCGCCAGAGCTGCGCCGCCGGGTCGTCGGGCCACGGCAGAGACATCAACCCTGCAAAGAGCGCGCGACCCGTCCCGGTGGCTGATTCAACGCCGCGCCGTAGCACAGTAACGGCTGGCGAGACATCAGCATCGCTCAGCACGACGCGCAGGCTGGCGGCCGTCGCTTCGACCTGGGCGGAAAGCAATGGTTCGCGGCCCACCGCTCTGCGACCACGCTCGTACGCGGCGGTGACCAGTCCTGGCTCGAAGACGCCGAACGCCGCCACGACGACCGTCGCCGTCGGTTCACCCATCGGCGCGGCGCGTCCCCAAACGTAGCCGGCGGCGAAATCAAGAGTAGGCGCGCCGGCACGCGCGAATATCGCGGCGTGGGCGACGTTGTGCATGGCGATCGGTTCAAAGGCATCCCGCAGCCGCCGGGCTGGCCGCGCCTTTCGGACGGGTTCCGGCAGCATCAGCCCTGCGGATTCCGGCATTCTCAGCTCCTCGTGTGGACCGGATGCTCATTACGCGTACGCATGGGAGCGTAGCTCCCGCGGTCGCCGCCGGCCGGGATGGCACGTTTGTTCAGGCCAGCGTCTTCGGGTAGTACTGGCCAGGTTCCAGCCTGAACACGTCGCTCGTGAAGTCGGACTCAAAGGGCCATTCGGCTTCCTCGCCGGGAAGGGGCCCCTGGGTGAATCGTCCCCGCTCGCCGCCCACGCGTTCATTTCCGACGAGTGACCAGGCCTGGCGCTTATATGTCCAGTTGGCGGGCTGCAGCCGGATCGCGGCGTTGAAGTGCCGAATCGCGGCCTCACGCTGGCCGTTTCGCCAGAGGTGGTTCCCCAACTCGAAATGCGCAGCCCCTTCCGATACCCCCTTGGGCCGCGGTTGAGATGTGGCGACGACCTCCTCCGGCGTGAGCCGGTAGCGGCTCCGCGGGCCGTTGGTGACCCAGTCACGAATCGCATCCGCGTACGTGGCGCGGTCCTGGCCGCCGCTCAGCAGCGCCATCAGCCGCCGCCGGCGCTGGGCTTCTGGATTGTCGTTGTCCGCGTCGCCGCCCGATGAGGCCAGGGCTGGGCGGAGCCTCGCCGGGTCGGCGGGCCAACCCGGCTCGGGTGGACGCACGATGATCCCGTCCTCGTCAATCCAGGTGACGTTGGGGATGTTGTCCACGCCGAAGAGACTATCGAGGAGATGTGTCGGGTCGAGCAGCGAGGGATGTTCGGGCGCGGCGGCCTCTATGTACGCCCGCGAGGCGTCGGGGCCGCTCAGCTCGAGCGACGCGGTCACGACCTCGAGGCCGCGTGGATGGAGTTCGTTGCGCAGGGCCTGCCACCCGGGCAGGTCATAGCGGCACCCTCAGTCGGGCGCCCACGCCACGAGGACCACCTTCTGGCCGCGCAACGACGACAGGCGAAACTCGTTGCCGGCGAGATCCGGCAATATAAGCTCCGGCGCCTGGGCGGTGGCGAGCGCCCGGCCGGCCAGGGATTCAGGGCCTAGCGCCCAAAGTCCCGCATCAGCGTCGTGGACGACCGCCATGCCGAGACGTTCGGCCGCTGAGGCGGCGTCGAACGTGCCCGATCCGAGTGGCACACACATGTCGGCTCTACACGCCCCCTCGGGCTTGATCGCCCAGCCCGTGGCGGCGGCGAACTCCGCACCGTCTATGTCGAGAGAATGAGTAATCACGAGCGCAGAGTCTCCTCGAAACGGGATCTCCGACACAGTCGAAGGCTACGAAAGCTTAGCTCAGTGCCCGCGATTGTGCTGATGGCGCGCGCCATCGGCGGGCCGTCCCCTGCCGCGTCCCGACAAATACCAGTTGCCGCCCGCACCCAATGTCCCCCGGCTGGCGGACCGTCGAAACGCATCGTCACGGTCGTCGCGGATCAACGCGGGTGCCCTCCCCTGCGTGAACGTAATTCTGACCGGGTTGGCAGCCGGCCGGTGTCTCGCGCTTTACCTCCGGAGTCTGGCTGACAAGACCTAACAACTCCGTAGATGCCTCTGTGATTGGCCTGCAACCTCTTCGCCGGGTGGATTGATGGGGGATTTTGGGTGTCCGCGTGAAGGTGGAGGGGATGCAAGCCAGAGCGAAGGAGGAGGAGGCATGTTCTTGGGTTCCCGCACAGCGCTGGTCACGTTCTTGATCGCCGTGGCGACGCTTGCCATGTGATGGCCCCCGGGAGCGAAGCAACAACAGATGCACATTCAGACCTTGCTGGCGCACGCCGGCCCAAGTCATGGAACGCTTCACAAAAAAAGGACGGAAACGAATGACACTAGCACTCCACGGAAAAACTAAGAGGCGCCAGGGCCTGCTCGGACTCGCCGCGATTATCGCGGTGGTCCTCGGACTCTCGGTGGCGATCGGCGCGAACGATTCGCCGGCCTTCGCCACCGACCAAGAAGGGGACATCGGCTCCGCAACGCTTGCGACGCAGCACGTCGGCGCATCGACCAATACATTCGGTCGAGAAGACGATTGCGGGCCATTCGAGGGCGACTTTGACTTCGCCTTCCACTTTGTCTTCCAGGGCAACAGCACCGACTTCACCAGCATCGCCGCCGAGTT
>JBKKBS010000016.1:0-11127 GCA_046713815.1 Tepidiformaceae bacterium | reverse complement strand
CTGCAGCGCTTCTCGATAACGACGAAGCTTGAGGTCTGACTTGGGCCGTCACTCAACTTTCCAGCGCCCCACACGGCGCTGTGGAGATTTTTAGGGCTTGTCAGTTAATTAGCGAAGCATTATACTGAGGGGGTGATCGACGAGGGATCCATCCGCAAGCGCTATGCCGCGGTTGCGTCCCTCCTCGACGAACGCGCTCGCCGGTTAGTGGCCGGGGCTGAAGCGCTGACCATCGGTCGGGGCGGTGTCTCGGCGGTAGCGCGAGCGACGGGCCTTGCCCGCACAACAGTGCAACGCGGCGTCCGCGATGTCCATCTGGAGGAAGCGGGAGCGACGCGCCGCATTCGGCGTGCAGGCGCGGGCCGGCCACGCGCCGTCGAACGGGACGAGACCCTGGCACGGGACCTCGAGTCGCTGATTGAGCCAACCACGCGAGGCGACCCGGAATCACCCTTGCGCTGGACCTGTAAGAGCGTGCGCAAGCTGGCTGCCGAGCTGCAGCGCCAGGGCCATCGCGTGAGTCACCAGACGGTCTCGGAGTTGCTCCACGGCATGGGCTACAGCCTGCAGGCGAACCGCAAGGTGCTGGAAGGCAGCAGTCACCCGGACCGCAATGCCCAGTTCGAGTACCTCAACGGGGCCGTCCAGCTCCAGCTCTCCCTCGGCGAACCGGTAATCTCGGTCGATACCAAGAAGAAAGAGCTGGTGGGGCCGTTCAAGAATGGGGGCCGGGAGCTGCGGCCGAAGGGGGACCCGGAGAAGGTACGCGTACACGACTTTCTCATTCCCGCCCTCGGCCGGGTGAGTCCCTACGGGGTCTACGACCTCGGCCAGAACGAAGGCTGGGTGAGCGTCGGCATCGACCACGACACGGCCACCTTCGCCGTTGAGAGTATCCGGCGCTGGTGGCGGACGATGGGCAAGGCGCTCTATCCGGGAGCGAAGCGGCTGCTGATCACTGCCGACGGCGGCGGTTCCAACGGCTCCCGCGTGCGCCTCTGGAAGCTTGAACTGCAGAAGCTGGCGGACGAGACGGGGATGGAAATGGCCGTCCGCCACTTTCCGCCAGGGACGAGCAAGTGGAACAAGATCGAGCACCGGCTCTTCTCCGCCATTAGCCAGAATTGGCGAGGCAAACCCCTCATCAGTCACGAGGTGGTCGTGGATCTGATCGCGGCGACCTCAACGCGCACCGGTCTCAAGGTCCGCAGCGCGCTCGACCACAACTCCTACCCCGCCGGGACGGTCGTCAGCGACGCCCAAATGGAAGCCCTCAACCTCTGCCCGGAGACCTTCCACGGAGAATGGAATTACTCCCTTCTCCCCCGTTCGCGTTTGCTACCGGATGAGTCTGTTATTTCCTGACGCGCCCTTAGTGAGCGGGACTGTAACAACCCGAAGCACACACATGGGAGCCGCCGGCGTTAGCCGATGTTGACGCTGACTCAACCGCACCTCCGAGCTTACCGCGAGGGCGCAGCACGGCCGCCCCGTGCTGCGGACAACCGCCCCGGGCGGTAGGC
This sequence comes from Tepidiformaceae bacterium, assembly GCA_046713815.1. Classification (GTDB taxonomy): domain Bacteria; phylum Chloroflexota; class Dehalococcoidia; order Tepidiformales; family Tepidiformaceae; genus JBBDMZ01. Next base: position 9,604 of record JBKKBS010000016.1, on the reverse strand, counting down.
TGCGCGCATGAGCCGTCCGCTTGAAGACGTTGTCATCCTCGACCTCACCTGGGTGCTCGCTGGCCCTTACGCCTCCATGGTCCTCTGCGACCTCGGGGCAGATGTGATCAAGGTTGAACGCCCTCCCTGGGGCGACGTGGCGCGCACCACCGGCCCCTACCAGAACGGCTGGAGCGGGTACTTTTTCAGCATAAACCGGGGCAAGCGCAGCGCAGCCATCAACCTCGCGACGCCAGAGGGTCGCGACCTCTTCCTCGGCATGGTCGAGCAAGTTGACGTCGTCATGGAGAACTTCACGCCGGGCACGATGGAGCGGCTGGGGCTGGGCTACGAAACGGTCGCCGCGCGCAATCCGCGCCTCATCTTCGCCAGCACTTCCGGCTTCGGGCAGACGGGGCCGTACCGCGAACGCCCGGCGCTCGACATCATCGTCCAGGGCATGGGCGGCGTGATGTCGATCACGGGCGAGCCGGGCGGCGCCCCCGTTCGGCCCGGCGTCTCCTATGGGGACATCGTCGCCGGGCTCTACACCGCCATCGGCATTCTCGCCGCCCTCCACGAGCGCGAGCGCAGCGGCAAGGGACAGGCCGTCGACATCTCGATGCTCGATTGCCAGGTGAGCGTGCTCGAAAACGCGATCGCACGATACTTCGTCACGGGCGAGGCGCCAGAGCCGCTGGGCACGCGTCATCCCAGCGCCACCCCGTTCCAGGCGTTTCCGACGGCCGACGGCTACCTGGTCATCGCCCTCGGCTTCGGCGGAGGCGGAGACCAGTGGGGCCTGCTCTGCGCAATGCTCGGACTGCCCGAACTGATCGACGATGAGCGCTTCAACACCGGCCCCAGGCGTACCGCTCGCCACGCGGAGCTTGAGCCGCTCCTTGAGGCGGCGTTCCGCACCCGCCCCACGGACGAGTGGCTGGTGGATCTCTTGGAGGCCGGCATCCCCTGCGGGCCGATCAACACCGTCCCGCAGGCCATCTCCGACCCGCAGGTCCAGCACCGCGGCATGATCCAGGAGGTCACGCATCGCGTTGCGGGCACGATCCCAATCGCCAACACGCCCGTACGCATGAGCCGCAGCGAATCGGGGATCAAGGGACCACCGCCAGACATGGGCGAACACACGGCGGACGTCGTCGGCGAGCTGCTCGGGCTCGACGCGAGCGAGATCGCCGCCCTCGTGCAACGGGGCGTGCTCGCGACGGAAGGCGGGCCAGACATCGGTTCCATCACCGGCTGACGCTGAGCGAGGCCTGTCCCGCCCGGCTACGGACCGTAGAGGCCGTGTTCGCGGATGTACGCGGCAACGGCGGGCGGGAGTTGCGCGGATTCGAGGCCGGCGGAAGCGTCTTCACGCGCTGCCGTCGACGAGAGGGAGGCGGGGTGCTCATCGAGTTCGCGGATGAGGATGCGATCCTGGTAGTGTCGCGCCAGCGGGTGCTCCTCCACGAATCGCTCCACCTCGGCGATCCCATGTTCAGCCCGATTCGTGGCGAGGAGACGGTGCGCGGCGAAGAATGGCGCAAGCTCGGCCGCTATGTCCTCGTAGTATCGTTCGTCGAAGACGCGCTCGAGCGTGTCGTAGCCCACGATGAAATCGAACTCCACGCCGTCGAACGTCTCCGTCAGCGCGCGCGACTGGTCCGCCAACCGTGCCTGGTTGGTTGCGAGCACGGCAAATGCATTCGTCTCGGCGAGGGCGAGAAGCATCTCGACACGCTGCACGAGCGTTGCGCCATGGACGCCCTTGTCGACGTTGCGGGTACTAAGGAAAGCCGAGGCCGCCGTGATGCCGGGCTCGCGCGTGGCCAACTCAAGCAGATGCAGGTGGGCGATCGTCGGGGGGTTGTAGGCCGCCGGGAGCACGACCACGCGGCCGAGAAAGGCGGGGCCGCGATCAAATCGCACAGCCGCGGGCGGAAGGTTGGTTTCCAGGAACTGAAGCTGTGCAACGAGGTCTGGCGCCATTCAGCCTCATTCTAGGCCGCGTCGTCAGGCCAGGCGGCGTTCGGAGACCGACCAATCGATCGCACGCATGTCCTCTGGCGACACCCACTCGCGCAGGATGCGCCGGCACTGGTGCTCTCCCGCCTCGAGATTGTGCGTCACAAGCGTCCACGCGGGGTCCGCACAGCCCTGCACCTTACGGAGCTGCCGCGCACGCGAATCGTAGAAAATGCCACTCACAAGCCACCTCCCGATTTGATTATCGGCTATACATCCATAGACGATAGACATGGGATCGTAGGAAATTGTTATGGTTCTTACACATCCTTAATGGGTCATGCTGGCCACCAACGTGCCTTTCACCCGCTAGCGATGGGGGATGAAGATTCCCCGCTGGCTGACTACCATGGCCCCATGAGCCTGCGCCGCCCCTGGAGCCTCGACCCGGATGTCGCCTTTCTCAATCACGGTTCCTACCGCGCCTGCCCCATCGCCGTCTCGAACGGCAAGGTTGCGGTCGCCGCGGCGGGACTCCGGACCGGCTTCGAGCGGGACGAGCTGCAGGCCGCGCTCGTCGATCGTTACCAGATGGAGGTGCCGGTCTTCACATGGTCTCCCGGACCGCTGCGGATCCTCCGCATCTCGGCACAGCTCTACAACGACGCCCTCGATTACCAGCGCCTCGCGGACGCGCTGAACGAATTGCTGTAATCACCGTCCACATGGGATCTGATGAGGTCGACCTGAAGTGATCGCGGGCGCCGCCGTGTCGCTCGGCGCTCCAGCACGGAGGGGCACGACGCCACGTATGCCTCCCGGGCCAGGGGCGGCCCCGACTACCCGTTTCCGGGGAAAGCTGCTAGACGCGGGCGGCGAGGCGGGCGTGAGCCCAGTGCGTGAGCGCGACCGCGAGCGCGTCGGCGGCGTCGGCGGGGGTGGGCGTCGAGGCGAGCGACAGTTGGAGCTTGACCATCAACGCTACCTGCGCCTTCTCGCCTCGCCCGTACCCAACCACCGTCTGTTTCACCAGCGCGGGGGCGTATTCATGCACCTGGAGACCGGCGTCCGCGAGACCGATGATAGCTGCGGCACGGGCGTGGCCGAGCGCCAGCGCGCTACGCGCGTTGTTGCCAACGAAGGACGACTCGATCGCGCCGATCGCCGCCGCCCATTCGCCCGTGGCAGCGCGCACGCCATCGCGGATGAGGACGAGTCGCGCGGCGAGGCCGTCGGCGGGACGGGTGCGGACGACCCCGTGATGAACGTGCCGGCAATGGTCATCTTCGACTTCGATCACGCCGTAGCCGGTGACCGTAAGGCCGGGGTCGATGCCGATGATGCGCATGCTGGCACTGTAGCTCGCGCGTCCTATACCGCCTACGACGTGTGTCGCGCCGTCAACGCCAGTGTTCGTACTGGGACGCGAAATTCGGATGTTCTAGCTCCCAGAGGTGGCGAGTGAGCTGCATCTGACCGTAGTGCATGGCCGAATGGTCGAGATCCTCGACCAGCATCGATCCGACTGATCGCTCGCTCGCGGGCTCGAACGACTCCCATCGGTCCGATGGCGCGTTTTCCATAGCGCTCTTCAGATGCGCGTCCACCGCGGCTATGCGGGCGATCAGCGCTGCCTCGTCCAGCACCGTCTCCATCGATGAGCCCAGTTCGCCCGACCACGCCGTCTCGGCGCCCCCCGCAACGTTGGCGAGGTACTCCTCGACCTCAAGGATGTGCATGGTCAGCCCCGAGAGGTGAGGGGCGTCGGGGCCGGGTGTCCATGCGAGGGCGCGGTCCGGCAGCCCGCTGACGAGCGCGATCATGTCCATGTGCCGCTCATGCGTGACCGTCAGCAGCCCGGCGAGCAGCGCCGGCAGACCCGTCGGCGGCCGATAGCCAGGTTCAAACTCCGTCATACCCGCATTGTAGGCGTGCGGCTCTCGATTCGCGTGAGGCGAGAGGAAGGGGCGTCCATTGTCCTCATCGGAGGCGACCATGGCGATCGTGGAACCGCTGGGGGCCGTTCTCCGCGCCTCCGCGCCTCCGCGGTGAAATCATCCTCTTGGCAGCCCGATCCCGCGCGTGGCGATCACGCCGCGCTGGATCTCACTTGTCCCACCGGCGATCGTCGCAGACACGCCCGACAGGTATTCGCGCGTGTAACGCCCACCCAACACCTCGCCCGGACCTTCGTGCACCTGTCCCTGCATCCCCAGCGCGTGAATGGCGGCCAGTCCCGCCCGCTGCCGCAGCTCGGAACTCAGGAGCTTGGCCGCCGATGCCTCGCGGTTGGGCACGCGCCCCGCTTCCTGCATGGATGCGATCGAGTACGACAGCATCTGCCCCACCACGCAGCCCGTATAGACATCGGCGAAGTCGACGCGGTCTCGCTGCGTCCGTGGACGCTGACGGACGATCTCCAGCACTTCATCGAGAAATCGCCGCGTGCCAGCGAAGGTGGCGATGCTGGAGCGCTCGAAGTCGAGCGTCGCGGCTGTCTGGTACCAGCCGCGATTCTCGTCGCCGATCATGTTCTCCTTGGGCACACGCACGTTGTCGAAGAAGACCTCGTTGAAGCTGTGGCTGTTCGCCATGTTCACCAGCGGCCGTACGCTCACGCCGGGTGACTTCATGTCGAGGATGAAGTTGCTGATGCCCTTGTGCTTGGGCGCGTCCGGATCGGTGCGCGCGGCCAGCCAGCCGTAATCGGAACGGTGCCCGTCGGAGGTCCAGATCTTCTGGCCATTGATGACGTAGTCGTCGCCGTCGCGGATGGCGCGTGTCTGTAGTCCCGCCAGGTCGGAGCCCGCGCCCGGCTCGCTGAAGAGCTGGCAGTAGTATCCCGTGCCGCCCGTGACAGCGTTCAGATGCTTGTCCTTCTGTTCGTCCGTGCCGTAAAGGATGAGGATGGGGCCCACATAGAATACGCCTCGACGGTGCGCGCCGATTGGCGCCCCGGAGTAGGCCATCTCCTCGTTGAAGATGACCTGATCCATGAATCCCATGCCCGCGCCGCCGTACTCTTCCGGCCAGGCCAGCGCAATCCAGCCTCGCTCCGCCAGTTTCAGGGAAAATGCGGGCGACCAGCCCATCTCTCCCCGCATGTCATCCGGGTCGTCCGTTCCCGGCGGCGGCAACGTCTCCCGTACGAAGCGGCGGATCTCCTCCCGAAATGCGTCCTGTTCGCCCGTAAACTTCACCCGCATGGCCATCCTCCGTGTCCCCCGAACAATACACTTCCGGAGGGTAGTCGCGGCCCTCTGTGGCCGTGGGAGGCACGCCAATTGTCGCCCGGTGGGGTACCCGAGCGGCCAGCGAAGCGGCCCCGCGGGCCGATTCCTCCGCGAACGGCGACGGACCCACCGTCCGCTCACAGCCGACCAAACGTGAAGTCATCCCACAACCCGGCCACGAGCCCCTCCACGTCCGGCTCGGCCCCGTAACGACGGAAGTAGTCCGCCAGGTTCCGCACGTCGCGTTCCAACAGCTTGCGCGCGTGCGGGTTGAAGCGCGGATCGACCGCCTGCGGCATGTCGATCACGGTCGCGCGGCCCGCCCACCACAGCACGTTGTACGGCGAGAGGTCGGCGTGGACGAGGTTGTGCTTCAGCCACAGCTCGATGTTCCAGAGCAGCCGATCCCATGCCGCCTTCGCTTCGTCGACCTCAAGCTCGACGAAGTTCAGTTGTGGCGCCGCGCCCGCGCCGTTGCCGACGAACTGCATGAGGATGGCGGTGTCCGTGCAGGCGAACGGCTCCGGAACGTCCGCTCCTAGGTCGAAGAGCGTCGACAGCGTCTCGTACTCGTAGTCCGTCCAGATGGCGGCCTGCGCCTCGCGCCCGAAATCGGTGTGGGCCGCTACAGCGCGCCGCACCTGGCCCTTTCCGATTACGCGGCCAGCGTCGTAAACGGCAGCGTCGCGGAAGTTCCGGAACACGCTCCCGTGATAGACCTTTGCCGCCACGAACCTGGCGCCCAGGCCTGGATTCGCGCGGCAGCGATAGACCGTAGCCTCCTTGCCGCTCTTGATGACGTTGAGGACCTCGCTGACGAGGCCCTCGTCGATGAATTCCTGGATAGCGGACATATCCGCGAGGTCCGTGTTCCTCGACGTGAATGCCGCGGGCTTCTCATTGGTTGAAACCGAAGACAAACGCAAACTCCTGCTGAAACGAAAAAAGCCGCCTCGACGGGCGGCCACGCAGCAGGCAGAGCATGCGAGTTAGCTGGCGACTTCCCGGAGGCACGGTGCGACGAGGCTGATAATGCGTGCAGTCATTGCTCGTGCTCCTTCTCCGGACCATTCGTCGCGGTGTGTTCTCACAGCAGGATGACGCGCTGGCATCGGTCCGTCAATAAGAATGCTCGCAGAATTCAGCGTCTCCGCGTCTCCGCGATAAGTTCAGCTCGCGAACACGGCCGCGAGTTCGTAGGGCACGGTGGCCTCCAGTTGGTCGAAGGTGCACGCCTCCGGGGGTTTGTCCGTGCGCCAGCGCTTGAACGTGGCCGCGTGCCGGAAGCGTTCGCCCTGGAGATAGTCGAACGTGACCTCACAGACGAGCTCCGGCCGTAGCCGATTCCATGACACGTCCTTGCCCGTGTTCCAGCGGCTCGGCCCACCGGGCGTACGCCCTCCACCGAAACCCTCGGACTCGTCTTCCGTCCGGTACGGTGCCAGCGTCTCCACGAGCGCCTGCTTCGCCTTCGCGGCGAAGCTCGACGTGTGTCCGACGAAGTGGATTGTCCCGGCATCGTCGTAGAGGCCGAGCAGCAGAGACCCCACGGCCTTCCCCTCCATGTCCTTGTACCAGCGGAACCCGCCGACAACGGCATCCACCGTGCGCAGGTGCTTGATCTTCAGCATGGCGCGCACACCCGGCTGGTAAATCGAATCGCCCCGCTTGGCGATGATGCCGTCGAATCCCGCGCCTTCGAAGCGGTCGAACCAGTCGCGCGCGACGGCGGCATCGGTCGTCATCGGCGTCATGTACACCGGTGGCTCCAGGCCCGCCATCATCGCTGCCAGCCGCGTGCGACGCTCGGCAAACGGGGTCGTGCGCAGGTCTTCGCCGCCGTCGGCGAGCATGTCGAAGGCCACGAACGCCGACGGCGTTTTCGCCGCCAGCATGCGCACGCGCGATTCCGCCGGGTGAAGCCGCAACTGCAGCGCCTCGAAATCGATCCCTCGCTCGCCCATGATCACGACTTCACCGTCGAGCACGACGGGTCCGGGCAGCTCGCGCTCCAGCCCTTCGCGCAGCTCCGGGAAGTAGCGCGCGAGGGGCTTCAGGTCGCGGCTCTGCAGGTACGCTTCCTTGCCGTCGAAGTAGACGATCGCCCGGAAGCCATCCCACTTCGGCTCGTAGAGCCACTGGCCGCCTTCGGGGATCGACGGTTCCAGCTTCGCAAGCATGGGCGCGAGCGGTGGGGCGAATGGCAACGTCATCTCCGGCATGTTAAGCCACCGAGGCACTGAGGAACCGAGAGAACGGGCGGCCGTTAGCGGCCGCGGAAGTCGGCATCGGCGGAGTCGAGCCAGGAGTCGGCGAACTGGTGCTGATAGCCGTCGGAGATGTCGAGCGGGAAGTTGCGCACATACGAACGTGCCAGCGCGATCACGCGCTCACTGACGAAGTTCACCCCAACGTTGAGCTCGAGCAGCTTGCGCTGGACCTGGAAGCCGATTTCGCGGCGTTTGTTGTCGTCGAGCTCGATGCGCTGCGCGTCGATGAGGGCATCGAGGTCCGTGTCGCGTAGTGGAAACGTGTTCTTCGATCCGAGGCTGTGGAAGTAGGGATAGACCCAGTCGTCGAGGTCGACCCAGCCTGTGTCCGGCGCCGCCGCCCAGGGCGATTCGCCGTTGATCAGGCGCCGGATGAGGTCGCCGATGGGCAGTGCGTAGACCGTCACCTTGATGCCGAGGGCTTCCTCGATCTGGCGGCTCATGAGACTGCCCATGCCGAGGCTGCGTTCCGCCTCGTCCAGCACGAACAGCGGCAACTCAGCCGGCACCGTGTTCGACGAACCGTAGGCCGCGAGCAATGCCCTGGCCTCAGCGATGTCCAGCGCCCGGCCACCCGCGCCGGGACGGTACCCCGGCAGCGCCGTGAGTTCGGTCTGTGAGAGCGCCCAATGCTTCACCGGCCAGCTGATCCAGGGATTGACGTCGCCCGACCCCGCGAAGAACTGGTCGATCATGGCCCGTCGATCAATGGCGATCGTGAGCGCCGAGCGCACGCGCACGTCGTTGAAGGGCGCCTGCGTGGTGCGGAAACGCATCCCGAAAAAGAGCGAGCTGCCCATGGGCCGCTCGGTGAGGGTCGGGATGACCTTCTTCAAGCGATCGGCCGTGGGCTTCCCTACGAACGCGACATCGAGCTGTTTCGTGCGCAGCCCGGCCTCCACTTCCGCCGCGTCGCGCGGTTGGAGGAGCGTGACGCCGTCCAGGTAGGGGCGTCCGTTGCCGCCGTGCCAGCTCTTGTTCCGCGAGACGCTGCCAAACTTGCCCTCGCTCCATTCGACAAAGCGAAAGGGCCCGCTTCCCACCTGGTCCCGCACCGTTATTTCGCGCCCATCGCGCGTCATCTCCGGCGGCACGATGAAGCTGTTGACGTCGGCGAAGAGGTGCAGGATGGCGGCCTGGGGCGACTTCAGCTTGATCCGCAGCGTGGCATCGTCCTGGGCCTCTACGGAATCCACGTTCTGCCACTTCGCCTTGCGAATGAGGGACGCATCGCCATCGCGCTGCCGTTCGATCGAAAACTTCACGTCGGCCGCGGTCACTGGGCGGCCGTTCAGCGGTTCGCGGTCATGCCAGCGGGCGCCCCGGTTCAGCCTGAAGATGAGCGTCTGTCCGTCCGGCTGTTCGGGCTTCGTTTGGGCGAGGTCGGGATGGATCGTGCCTTCACCGTCCGCCTGACTCTGGTAGCCGAGGAGGCGGCTGAAGACCATCGCCTGGAAGCCGTAGAAGGGCGCCGCCTGCGTCTTGTGAGGGTCGAAGCTGCTGTCGCTGGAGACGAAGCCGGTATAGCGAAGGTTTCCCCCCGACTGCACGCCCGCCGGCCGCGTCGGTGTCGCGCCGGGCTTCGGCGTGGGCGTCTCTTCATCATCCCCGAAGGGCACGGTAGTTTTGCTCCCGCCACTGCCACCGCTACAGGAGGCAAGCAATCCCGCCGCGCCGACGGCCCCGCTCACGCCGAGGAACCGGCGGCGGCTCACGCGCTTCTCGCCGGTACGTTCCCAAGCCATCGCGACACCCATACTATGTCTGGGAGCGGCTACGCACGCGAAAGCACCATTTACGGAGGCCGCACATGCCCGCGAAGTTCGATCCCGCACGCATAAAGAAGGAACTGGCCGATCTGCCCGGCTGGAAGGCCGACGGCAACGAAGCGATCGCGAAGACGTTCAAGTTCAAGGACCACATCGAGGCGATGGGCTTCGTCACGCGCGTCGCCATGGCCGCCGAAGTGATGGACCATCACCCCGACCTGCGCATCGTTTACAACACCGTCGACCTCCGCCTCAACTCCCACGATGCCGGCGGAGTCACCGAACGGGACGTGAAACTGGCGGCGAAAGCCAACGAATTAGGGGGCTGATGAATCCCAAATCCCGGTTCCATCGCATGAGAGTTGACGCGTCGCGTATTGTCTGA
>JBKKBS010000015.1:0-2754 GCA_046713815.1 Tepidiformaceae bacterium | reverse complement strand
GTGTGGGCTCAGTTGCCGCCGCAACTTTGAGATCCACCAGGTCGTGAACATCCGCGACCGGGAGAATCAGGTCCAACACATCCCGCCGCTCGGCTCGATCGACGATCGGTCCAAGGCCCTCATTGAGCTGGATCTGGACCTGAAGCTTGGAGCCGGGATCGTAAACATTGAAGCTGTGAGCGAACTGCCTGGTACGGAAACGTTCGGCGAAGAGCAGCCGTGCGCGGGCGAGATCTTCCACGGCGACGATGATGTCGAGATCCATGGTGGGCATGGCCTCCTCGGCGTAAGCGTTCACGGCCGCGCCCCCAATCACGCAGTAGCGCACCTGGTTCTCTTCGAGAAGGGCGATGGCCAGCTCAAGGAAGCCCGATTTGTCCTGCACGACTGCTTTCCAAAATGCAAGTGCGCTCATGACACCTATCCTATCGCATTGGGACCCTCAACCTTCCAACCTTCCAATCTTCCGTCTACGCTAGACCTATGACGCGCATCTACCTCGACCACGCGGCGACCACGCCACCTGACCCGCGCGTGCTTGAGGCGATGTGGCCGATGTTCGCGGAGCACTGGGGGAACGCGTCAAGCATCTACCTGGAGGGGCAGCAGGCGCACCACGCCTTGGATGCGGCGCGGAAGGTCTGCGCGGATTTGCTCGGCGCTTCGGCGAAGGAGATCGTGTTCACGAGCGGGGGCACGGAGTCCGACAACGCGGCCATCCGGGGCGCCGCCTTCGCGCAGCGGGCGCGGGGACGGGGCGACCACATCGTCACGACGCAGATTGAGCACCACGCGGTGCTGCACACGGTCGAACAGCTGGAACGCGAGGGCTTTCGCGCGACCTACCTGCCCGTGGATGGGGATGGCTTTGCAGACCTCGCAGCGCTCGAAGCTGCGGTCGGCCCCGACACCACGGTTGTCAGCATCATGGCCGCGAACAACGAGGTGGGGACGATCCAGCCCATCGCCGAGGCGGTGCGTATCGCGAAGGCCCGGAACGCCAACGTCGTGTTCCACACGGACGCTGTTCAGGCGGCGGGCGCGATCGATATCACGCCGTCGGCGCTCGGAGTGGACCTGTTGGGCATCGCCGCGCACAAGCTCTATGGCCCGAAGGGCATGGGACTGTTGTATGTGCGCAACCGCACTCCCTGGCAGCCGATGCTCCTCGGCGGCAGCCAGGAGAAGGAGCGCCGCGCGGGCACGGAGAATCTCGCTGGCATCGCCGGGCTGGCGACGGCGATGAAATTGGCATGGGAAGAGATGCCCGCGCGAAACGCCCATTCGCGCATTCTCCGCGACCGTCTGCTGTTCGAACTCCCGGAACGCATCCCGGATACAGTGATCACCGGCCCCGCCGACCCCGAGAAGCGACTCGCCAACAACTTCAGTTGCTGCTTCCGGAACGTCGAGGGCGAGAGCGTGCTACTCGCGCTCGACATGGCCGATATCGCGGCCAGCTCCGGGAGCGCCTGCACGACCGGCTCGTTGGAGCCGTCGCATGTGCTCACAGCCATGGGCATCGACCGGGACCTCGCGCACGCGTCGCTGCGACTGACCGTCGGCGCGAGCAACACCGAGGCGGATATCGAACGCGTACTCGATACGCTGCCGGGGATCGTTGCGCGGCTACGGGCGCTGGCGGGGTCGTTCTGATGGCGGCCCCCGCGCCGAGTTGCAACACCGCCCGTTTCCAGTCGCGGCTCGGGACGGTCGCGGCGCGAGCGGATCACCTGCTATACTTTCTGTAGCGACGCGCGAAGCGTCCGAATCGACACCATTCACCGCTACGCGGAGGTTTGCATGACTACGGAATCCATGGCCCCGGTCGTCCTCGTGAACATCACGGACAAAGCCGCCGAGAAGGCGAAGGCGCTGCTTGAGGCGCGCGAACTCCCAGAAGGCGCTCTGCGCGTGTTCGTAGCGGGCGGTGGCTGCTCCGGCTACCAGTACGGTATGGCCCTCGCCCGCTCGGCGGAAGAGGACGACATCATCCTCATCCAGTCCGGCGTGCGGATCGTTATCGACCCGGAGAGCGCCCAGTACCTGGAAGGCGCCGAGATCGACTATGTCGAAGACGTGATGAAGAGCGGCTTCAGCATCTTTAACCCCAACGCGACCAAGAGCTGCGCCTGCGGCTCGAGCTTCCAGACCTCCGACGGCAGCGGCCAGGCACGCGCCTGCTGCTAACAGCGTCGCGGCCCTGAATCGCAAGACACAGAGTTTCGCACTTACGAAGCGCCCCTTTTCGGGGGCGTTTCCGTTTGGAGGGCAAATTGGAACTGGCGGACGTCGTTGGCTCGGTGGGCGTGACGCTCATCCTCGTCGCATTCCTCGCGAATCTCATGGGGCGAATGCCTGGCAGCTCCCCCGTCTAGCAGGCGTTGAACGTCGTGGGCGCCGGCCTTGCCTGCGCGTCTTCCGTGCTTGTGGGGTTTTGGCCGTTCGTCGTACTCGAGGGGAGTTTGGTGCGTTGCCGCGCTGCTGGCGCTCGCCAATGTGGGCCCGTTCGCAGAACACGGTCATTGACCTGTGGCGGCTGGCCGGGACAGGGCATTGCCGACCACCGATCCGCTCGCGCGTTGCCGTAGAATCGGGGTTGATGCCCCACGTCATTGTGATTGCAGGTCCCAACCGGGCGGGGAAGTCGACCGCTGCTCCAGCGCTCCTCCACGGCCTCGGTACCGGGCATGCGGGAGTTGATCCTTGAGGGAATGAGCACACCCGTTGACGACTGCGAGGACGCGCGTGGGT
>JBKKBS010000014.1:0-2603 GCA_046713815.1 Tepidiformaceae bacterium | reverse complement strand
GATGCGACCGTTGACGATGCCATCGAGCGCCTGGTGTTTCTCGCCAAGATCGAGGCCGGACTCACCGAACTAGATCGGGGCGAAGGCATACCGCACGACGAGGTCAGGCGGCGGCTTGGCGTGTGACGGAGCTGATCTGGTCGCCTCAGGCCCTTCGGGATCTTGAAGGCATCCGCGCGTACATCGCCCTCGATTCGCCGCTATATGCGGGTTTGACCGTACGCCGGATCGTGGCAGCGGTGGAGCGGCTCAAGGCATTTCCCGAATCGGGTCGCATCGTACGCGAACGAAACGCCCCAGATATTCGCGAAGTCATCATGGGCCGATATCGCGTGGTCTACCGACGTAAGGCCGGAGCCGTAGAAAATTGCGACGGTATTTCGTGGGTCGCGGCAGTTCACGCTCTGAAACACACACGGGCGGCCCAACAGCTACTGGAGCCGACGGTGCGATCGATGAAGAACCGTGACGCACCGCGGCTCAGTTGCAGGCATTGATATCCGCGAAGACACATCTGGCAAGATCGCCGACTACAATGACCCCCGTGCTGATCCCGAACGCCGATCGGGCCACGATCGAACGCGAAAAACTGCGGGACTACCTGTTATCCGCCACCCATCCGATCGGACGATTCAAAGCGCGCTTTTTCGTGGCGCTCGGCTTTAGGGCGGACCGCTGGGCCGAATTGGCCGAGGCGCTTCGGATTCAGCACCTTACCCAAGACGCCGAACGGGCCGCGCCGAGCGTCCACGGCCAGAAATTCACGATCCGCGCTATCCTGAATGGACCGACCGGGCAGTCGGCCACTGTCGTCAGTGTCTGGTTCATCCCGGCTCGCGGCGACGCACCTCGATTTGTGACTGCGTATCCAGGAGACGACCTGTGAGCTTCCATCCTCTCGACGTCGTCGTGCTGAACACAGACCTGCCGGCGCAGGGGTTGAAGCGTGGTGATGTCGGTGCGGTGGTCGACATCTACGGACCTGACGCGATCGACGTCGAGTTTGTCACCGCCTCGGGTCGCACAGAAGCGCTCATCACGCTCAAGCCGAGCGACATTCGCGAGGTCGGAGACGACGATCTCGTGACCGTTCGTCCAACCGGCGCATCACCAAACAAGCGCGATTCCTAACACCAACTGGAGCCGACGGCGCGCTGAACGTGAGCGCCGCGGCTCAGTTGTTGTCGTTAGGCCGCAGGTAAACCGCAAGCTGGAACAGGAACCGTAATCGGTTGGGAGGACACACATGTTCCGAGCCATCGTTTCATTCGCCGTTGGTCTGGCTCTTGGAGCTTCTGTCATGGCCGCAGCGTCTTCACCCGGGCAACAGGTCGGCCCCAAAGCCTCAGGTTCGAGTGTCGTTCAGCTTCGGCTCTACACAATCGACAAGGGTAGGCTCGACGATTTCGCAGCAGCCTGGCGCTCGAGTGTCTATCCTCTGCGACTGAAAATGGGCTATCGGATTCCATTTGCCGCCAAGATTGCCGAAACGAACCAGTTCATTTGGCTCGTCGCCTATGACGGCCCGGAGTCTTGGGAGCAGAAGGAAGCGGCGTACTATGGCTCCGCCGATCGAAAGCTTTTATCACCGGACCCCGCACAATGGATCGCTCGTCCCGAGCAACTGTTCGTGCAACCCGTCGTCGGACTATCGTCGAAGGAGTAGTGACGAGCCCAATGACGTTCGACCAGTTGCCGTCTGACAATGCGGGTGTTTGAGTGAACCTAACAGCGTGTTAGGTGCGTGTAAGGCCCACAACGTAGCCTGCGCGATCTCGGCTACCTCGGGGAACGACGTCGCACGGCGCGTCCGGGAGGGGTGGAAGATCATTCGTTCGACGGTTCCGGCAATTACCCAGGGCCGTACGCTCTTGGGTGAGCGGTGACACCTATCCGAGACGTTGGGAAGCTCGGGGTCGTTGTGCCACCAGGGCCTTGGATACTTTCCGGAGAGCTGGCTCACACGGGGAGAAGCGAAGGAGTTGAAGATGCGTCAAGTCCTGTACACACTGCAGTTCACCGGCTCGGCGGCTCCAGCGAACGATCAGGGCACGGTCTTGAAAGCGAAGACGACCGCAAACAGTTGCACCATCAAGACGACGGTGGGCGCAAGCGGCGTCTCGGGGAACGTATCCCAGGCACCGGGCGATGCGGCTGAGTTCGAGTCAGAAGTCACTATCACGGGTGACTCGACGTTTCAGGAAGCCGGTACAATCACTTTCGGCGGCACCAACCGGATTCACTTCAGCACCGTCGGCGAGGGGTACCTGGGCGGCAGCGCGGATTCGAAGCTCAAGCACGGTTCTGTTATCTGGAAGGTGGACCGTGGTGAGGGACAGTTCGCGGGGGCTACGGGACTCATCACGTCCAACTTCTTCGTGAGTGACAAAGGTGAAGTGATTGATAACCACTTCGGGGTCTTGTTTGTGAAGTGATGGTGTGATCTGGTCACGAGGTAGATTGGGCCTAGTAAGAGTCCATCGAGCGGTGGGCCACCGTTTCGAACGGGCAGCGGAACTATCGCTCCAACGAGGGGATGTCCTTGCGACGCCGCTCCTGCCCGCTCTCGTGCTGCCCCTCGCCAGAATCTTCGCAGACTGATC
>JBKKBS010000013.1:0-3955 GCA_046713815.1 Tepidiformaceae bacterium | reverse complement strand
GCCCAGTCGCGGGACGAGCCGGTGCCGTATTCCTTCCCCGCGAGAATGACGAGCGGCACGCCGTCCTGCCTGTACTGCGTCGACGCATCGAAAATTGACATGGGCTCGCCATCGGGGAGATGACGCGTGACGCCCCCTTCCGTGCCCGGCGCGAGCAGGTTCCGCAGGCGGATGTTCGCGAACGTGCCGCGCATCATCACCTCGTGGTTCCCTCGACGCGCGCCGTAGGAGTTGAAGTCGTCGCGCGGCACCTCGCACTGGTTCAGGTATTTTCCCGCCGGGCCAGCGGCGCTGATGTTGCCCGCGGGCGAGATGTGGTCCGTCGTCACCGAGTCGCCCACCATCACCAGCACACGCGCGCCGCTGATGTCGGCCACCGCCGCGGGAGTGACGGGCATGTTCTCGAAGTAAGGCGGGTTCTTGATGTACGTCGAGAGTTCGTCCCAGGCGTAGAGGCTCCCCGTCGGCACTGGGAGTTGCCGCCAGCGCTCGTCTCCCTCGAACACCTGTCCATACTGCGCGGCGAACATCTCCGCCTTGACCGCCGTCTCGACCGCTTCCTGGATCTCCTGCTGGCTTGGCCAGATGTCTTTCAGGAACACGGGCTCGCCGCCCGGGTCGTAGCCGATGGGCTCGTTCAGCGGGTCCCAGTCCATGCGCCCGGCGATGGCGTAGGCGACCACCAACGGTGGTGAAGCGAGGTAGTTCGCGCGCACCTCCGGGTTGATCCGCCCCTCGAAGTTGCGGTTGCCCGAGAGGACGGCGGCCGCGACCAGGTTGCCTTTGCCGATTGCTTCAGCGATGTGCGTGGCCACCGGGCCGGAGTTGCCGATGCAGGTCGTGCAGCCGTAGCCCACGAGTTGGAACCCGAGCCCGTCGAGGTACGGTTGCAGCCCCGCTTCACGCAGGTAGTCCGTCACCACTTTCGACCCGGGGGCGAGGCTCGTCTTCACCCACGGCTTCGTGTGCAGCCCTCGCTCGACCGCCTTCTTCGCAACCAGGCCGGCGCCCAGCATGACCTCCGGGTTCGACGTGTTCGTACAACTCGTGATCGCGGCGATCACCACCGACCCGTGCTTCAACTGCCACGTCTGATCCCCCTGTTCCACTGTCACTTCCTCAAAGAGCTTGCCCAGGGGTTGCGGCTCTGCCACCTCCTGCGGTGGTTTCGTGGTGCTCCCGCCCTCTCCCAGCCACTCCTTCACGCGCGCCTGGTCCAGCTCCGCACCCTGCTCCATCAGCGTCAGCAGACTCTGTCGCCAACTCGTCTTCGCGGTGCGCAGCGCCACGCGATCCTGCGACCGGCGCGGACCCGCAATCGATGTCTCCACCACGCCCAGGTCGAGTTCGAGCGTATCGGAGAACACGGGATCGGCGGTCCCGTCCGTGCGGAAGATCCCCTGCGCCTTGGCGTACCGTTCCACCAGCTCGACGAGTTCCGGGTCGCGGCCGGAGAACCGCAGATAGCGCAGCGTCTCATCGTCGACCGGGAAGAAGCCCATCGTCGCCCCATACTCCGGCGCCATGTTCGCGATCGTCGCCCGCGAGGCCAGCGGCAACGACGAGAGCCCCGTGCCGTAGAACTCGACGAACTTCCCCACCACGCCTTTCGACCGCAGCATCTCCGTCACTGTCAGCACCAGGTCTGTGCCGTTCACTCCCTCACTGAGCTTGCCCGTCAACTTGAAGCCGACGACCTCGGGGATCAGCATCGACACCGGTTGTCCGAGCATCGCCGCTTCCGCTTCGATGCCGCCCACGCCCCACCCGAACACGCCCAGGCCGTTGATCATAGTCGTATGAGAGTCCGTGCCGACGAGCGAGTCCGGGTAGACGGTTGTCGTGCCATCCTCCTCTTGCTTTTGGAACACCACCGAGGCCAGGTACTCGAGATTGACCTGGTGGACGATGCCAGTGCCAGGCGGCACGACCCGGAAATTCTTGAACGCCTGCTGGCCCCATCGCAAGAACTGGTAGCGCTCCTGGTTGCGCTCGTATTCGAGCTCGACGTTCCTGGCGAACGCCTCCGTCGACCCGTACACATCGACCTGCACGGAGTGATCGATCACCAGGTCCACGGGCTGCAGCGGGTTGATGACGTCCGGGTTGCCGCCCATCGCGCGGATGGCGTCCCGCATCGATGCGAGGTCCACGACTACGGGCACGCCCGTGAAGTCCTGGAGCAGCACGCGGGCAGGCGTGAAGGCGATCTCGGTCTCCTCCATGCCCCGCGGCTTCCAATTCGCCAGCGCGCGGATGTCCTCGTCCGTCACGGCTCGGCCGTCTTCGAAGCGCAGAAGGTTCTCCAGCAGGATTTTGAGCGATACGGGCAGGCGAGCTACCGGCCCGACGTCCTTCAGCGCCTCGATCCGGTGGTACGTATAAGTTCGTTCGCCGACATGGAGTTCGGCGCGGCTTCCAAAGCTATCGAGTGGCATTCCTGTCCATCCTTCCCTCCTCGTGGAGGCATCAGGCCCCGGTCCCGGGGCAGGCGAGGCCCGCGCGCGGCGAGCGTAAGAGTCTCAGGACAGGTGTTCAAGGGGCGGACTGGTTCCCATTCCCAAGCCTCCTTCCACGTCGCGTGGATGCTTGGGCCCTTGCGCCGGGAACCTTCCAGGAAATCCCGGTGCTGGTGTCGTCTCCGCCGTCGTCCGCGACTTCCCCGTGGGGACCGTTGGGCCCGGCGCCGGCGTTGCAAGGAAACGAACCGCCAAGAGTATACCACTCCGCGATCAGGTTGACGCGACGAATTTCCGGATAGCTTCGAAATATTCAGGCGCTCGCAGCCAGAGCAGGTCGTTGTGCCCCGCACCTTCCAGCGCCACGAACTCCTTCCGCTCAGACCCGATGATGCCGTGCAGCTCCACCGCGTTCTCGATCGGGATGAGGTCATCGCGCTCGCCGTGGATGAACAGCGTCGGCAGCCGAATCGACGCGATTTTCGCGTCGTGCGCCTCCACGAGCGCCGCCGCTGCCTCGGGATCCACCCCGAACCGTGCCGCCAGCCGCCGCATGTTGCTCGCGCCACTCTCGAGAATGAGGGCGGAGAATCGCTCGGCCGCGTTCGCCGCCACCTCCAGCGCCGGGTGAGCGCCCAGGCTGCGGCCCATCACCAGCCGCCCGTCGCCGTATCCGCGCTCATCGAGCGCCTCGTGGAATCGTTTCGCCGCGATCGGCCCGTCGCTGACAAGTGTCGCGAACGTTGGCTGGCCATCGCTCCGCCCATACCCGCGAAAATCGACCACGAGCAAGTTCAGGCCGCTGTCTCGATAGAACTCCGAGATATCGTCATGGTCGCTCACGACCTCGCCGTTGCCGTGGAAGTAGAGGATCGTGGGCCACGCGTGGTCGAAGCCATAGAGCCGCGCGCCAAGCCGCACGCCCTCCTCCACCTCCAACCCGAGATCCTCCGCGCCCGGCGGCGCGCGCGATTGGTCCCGTCGTGGGAAGAAGACCTGGCTGGTCCCGCTCAGCCGGTCGAGCAGCGCGTAGTCGGGAGTGGTCATCGGCACATTCTCGCCCGTCTGAAGACCGGTGTCGCGAGCGCGTTCTGGGAGCGATTAAGCCTCTCGATCCGCCCGCGTGTTGCATCGTCCCATCAATGCAACGCTTTTGTTATCTTTTCGCCGACGCCTTAGTGAGGGAGCAACCGCTTTCCGTATAGATCTATAGGTGAGAGCAGGGCCAGGAACCGGCTCGGACAAGCACGATCCAATTCAAAGGCAGGAAGACGTATCGCATGAAGCCCAATTACCGAATCTGGACCCTGTTAGGCGGCCTCGCCGTCGCCATGATCGGCGTGGCTGCCGCCACGCTCAGCCCCGCTCCGCGGGCGCACGCCCAGGACCCCGCTTGCACCAACGCCCCGTTCTCGGCGGTGTGGGAGGCCGGCGAAAGCTTCGCCTTTGTCGACGTGGGGCAGGGCAACGTTGCCACCTTCGCCTGCATCATGGCG
>JBKKBS010000012.1:0-14015 GCA_046713815.1 Tepidiformaceae bacterium | reverse complement strand
GTCCCGTACGATCTGCCAGGATGAGCGACACACGCGAATTTGGGGCACTCTCTCATGTCTCCGCCGAAGCTGTGGGGCAGCCGGGCCAGCGCCGCTTCCGACTGCGAGCGGTGTCGATGGAGGGCGACTCGGCATCGCTCTGGCTGGAGAAGGAGCAGCTCGCGGCGCTGGGCGAGGCGATCGAGAACGTCCTCAAACAGGAGGCGTACCAGTACCGACGCCATCCGCTCGACGACTTCGAACCGGATGCGGTGTTTCCACTCTCGGCGGCGTTCGACTTTCAGCTGGTGCAACTGTCGATGGGCGTGAACCAGGAAGGGCAGCGCCTCGTGCTGATTGGCGCGGACGGTGCGCCCGACGAGCCGGAAACAACGTCCGTGACGATGGACTTCGATTACCGCCGGGGGTACGAATTGCGTCGGCAGATCGCGGACGTGGTGGCGGCGGGACGCCCGCCCTGCCCCCTATGTGGCGCGCCGCTGGACCCCGATGGGCATGTTTGCCCGCGATCCAATGGCCACCATCCGCACTGAGGAATTTGCAATTCCCAATTTCCAATTGGCTGCCGCCACACCCACTGTGATCGCCGGTGAGATCATGGAGGCAAGCGAGGCTGCCTTACCGAAGCGCAGAACGCGAGGGAACGAACATGTCTGACTACGACTTGATTGCGATTGGCGCGGGGACGGGCGGACTGACTGTGACGAAGCTGGTAGCGCGGCAGGGGAAGAGGGTGGCGCTGATCGAGCGGGACCGTCCAGGCGGTGACTGCCTGTGGACGGGGTGCGTACCGACGAAATCGCTGATCCATTCGGCGAAGCTGCTGTACCACGCCCGTCACGGCGAGCGCTTTGGCGTGATCGCACCGGATGCGCGGCTCGATTTCGCAGCCGTGCGGCGGCATGTTCGGGCGGCGCAGGAAGAGGCTGGGAAGATCGATTCGCCGGATGCGATCGCGGCGAACAAGGTGCGATTGATCGCGGGTGAGGCGAAGTTCCTGGATCCTCACACGATCGAGGTCGCCGGCGGACGGCTATCAGCGGAAACGTTCGTGATAGCGACCGGGGGTGAGCCAGTGGCGCCGCCTATCCCTGGACTGGCGGAGGCCGGCTTCGACACGAACGTGGAGGCCGTGGCCTGGGAGTCCCTGCCGGAGTCGCTCTGCATCATCGGTGGCGGACCGATCGGGATCGAGTTTGGACAGATGATGAACCGCTTTGGCGTGCGCACGACCGTGCTCCAGGGCGCCAACCGCATCCTCGAACGCGACGACCCCGAGGCGTCCGCGGTGATGGCCGACTTGCTGCGAAGCGAGGGGCTGACCATCCACACGGGCGTGAAGGTGCTCCGTGTCGAAGGCGGCATGGACGGGAAGCGGGTCGTGTTCGAAGCCGGCGGTCGCGAGCAGACGATCGACTGCGAACGGGTGTTGGTGGCGGCGGGCCGCAAGCCGGAGGTGGAGTCGCTGAACCTGCCGGCGGCGGGTGTGAGGACGAACGAACGCGGAATTGTCGTGGATGAGTCGTTGCGCAGCTCGCAGCCGCACATCTTCGCAGTGGGCGATGTGGCGGGCGGTTACCAGTTCACCCACGTCGCGGAGGCTCAGGCGCGGCTCGTGGCGAACGTGCTCAAGTCCGGACGGTTCTCGAAGCGGTTCCAGAAGTGGAGCGACCGAGTCGTCCCGCGCGTGACGTACACGGACCCGGAGGTCGCCTCCGTTGGGCTCACGGAGGAACTGGCGCGCAAGGAACGGAAGGACGTGCAGGTGTGGCGGCTGCCGCTCACCGAAGTGGACCGCGCCATCACCATGGGCCAGACCGAGGGTTTTTTCAAGGTGATCACGGCGAAGGGCTGGCAGAGCAAGCTGCGGATTTCGGGGCTGTTGGGGGACGAAATCGTGGGTGCATGCCTGGTGGGGCCGAA
This sequence comes from Tepidiformaceae bacterium, assembly GCA_046713815.1. Classification (GTDB taxonomy): domain Bacteria; phylum Chloroflexota; class Dehalococcoidia; order Tepidiformales; family Tepidiformaceae; genus JBBDMZ01. Next base: position 12,092 of record JBKKBS010000012.1, on the reverse strand, counting down.
CGCGGGGGAGCTGCTGATGCCGCTGTGCATCGCGATGAAGGCGCGCCTGCCGATCGGGCTGGTCGCCTGGAACATGCAGGCCTACCCGACGATGTCGTTGGGTTTGCGGCAGGTGACGGGGATGCAGTTCGACCGGTAGCGGCGAGCGCCGTCTCTCGACGCCGGCACTGCCGGGCTTGCCATCGGCGCGCCCTTGTCTGCACTCTTTGATGCATGCAGCGATTGGGGATCCTCACCAGCGGGGGCGACGCGCCCGGAATGAACGCGGCTATCCGCGCCGCGGTGCGCACGGCGACGACGCGTGGCATGGAGATGGTCGGGTACCTCGACGGGTTCTCGGGGTTTGTGGCGGGCGAGTTCGAGGAGCTGAATGACCGGCGCGTGGGTAACTTGCTGCACCGTGGGGGAACGATCATCGGAACCTCGCGGTGTCCCGAGTTCCTTGACGCCGAGGTGCGGGCCGCGGCGGTTCGGCAGATGAGGGAGGACGGTGTCGAGGGGCTCATTATTGTCGGTGGCGACGGGAGCTTCCGGGGCGCGAGGGCGATCGAGGCCGAGCACGGCGTCCAGGTCGCGGGCGTGCCGGGCACGATCGACAACGATGTCTACGGGACCGAGGAGACGATCGGCTTCGACTCTGCTGTGAACACGGCCGTGCGCGCGATCGACCAGTTGCGTGACACGGGCGAGTCGACCGGGATGATGTTCTTCGTCGGGGTGATGGGGCGGACGAGCGGCGCGATCGCTATGGCCACGGCCGTCGCGGGCGGCGCGGCCGGGGTGCTGGTGCCGGAAGAGCACGAGGATTATAACCACGTCGTCGAGCGGCTGCGGCGCTCCATCGAGCGCGGAAAGCGAAGCCACATCATTGTCGTCTCCGAGGGCGAAGACGAAGGCGGTGCGTTCGGCGTCGCGCAGCGCATTGGTGCGATGCTCGACCACCCGTACCGGGTCGTGGTGCTCGGGCATGTGCAGCGCGGAGGCAACCCCACGGTGCGTGATCGGATCGTGGCGGCTCAATCCGGGGCGCGCGCGGTTGAGGCGTTGGCGGATGGCCGCACGGGGATGATGGTCGGCATCAAGGGCGGGAGGGTAGTCGAGGTGCCGCTCGCGGAAGTCGTGGAGCGCAAGCACCCGGAGCCCGACCTGGGGCTGCTACACCTCGCGTGGCAACTGAGCGACTGACGGACCCGGAACTACACGAAGCGATGAGGAATCGGAGCGGAGTCAACAAACCCTCTTCGCTTCTTCGCGTCTTCATGTTGAAATGTCGCCCTGGAGGTGAGGCGTGACAATGCCAGACGTTGAGGCGGACGCGCCTGCGTTCGAGTTGAAAGACCAGTCGGGCGCAGTGATCAGTTCGTGGGAGCTGAAGGGGAAGTGGGTGGTGTTGTACTTCTACCCGAAGGACGACACGCCCGGGTGCACGAAGGAAGCGTGCAACTTCCGCGACAATTACACGGCGCTTCAGGCGAAGGGTGCGGTCGTTCTGGGCGTGAGCGGCGACTCCGAGGCCAGCCACCAGAAGTTCCAGCAGAAGTACGAGCTCCCATTCCAGCTCCTCGCCGATCCGGCAAATGCGGTCGCGAGGGCGTACGGCGCGTGGGGCACGAAGCAGAACTACGGCAAGATCTACGAGGGCATCATCCGCTCGACCTTTGTCATCGCCCCCGATGGGCGCACCGCGAAGGTCTGGAAGCGCGTGAAGCCCGACGCGCACGGCCAGGAAGTGCTCACCTGGCTCACCGATCATGCGGGTTAGAATTCCACCGCGGAGACGCGGAGAGCGCGGAGACGTAGTTAAACAAGAACTCCGTGTCTCCGTGACTCCGTGGTTAGAATCGAGGCTGCCATGGCTGACCCGGCGAAGGTTGAGTTGAATGGGGCGTTTCCGTATCGCGGGGCGATGCGGGGACGGAGGGGGGTGGCGGCGGCGGACCACCCGTTGGCCGCGCAGGCGGGGCTGGCGGTGCTGCGTGAGGGCGGGAGCGCGGCGGATGCGGCCGTGGCGATGGGCGCCGTGATGGTGGTGGTGCAGCCGCAGTACTCGCACCTTGGTGGCGACGGCTTCGCGATGGTTTGGGACCAGGCGACGCGGTCGGTGAGCGCCATGAACAGCGCCGGGCCGGCGCCGATGGCGCTGGATGTCGAAGCGTACCGGCGACTGGGTCGCATCCCGGTGCACGGGGCGCTGGCCGTGACCGTGCCGGGAGTGGTCGGGGGGTGGTGGGCGCTCCACCAGAGACAGGGGAAGTTACCGTGGAAGGGGCTGTTCGAGCATGCGATTGGGTACGCGCGCGACGGATTCCCGGCGAGCCGCGGACTGGTCCGGGCACTGGACGCGGTAGGACGCGAATCGCGGCCGGGATTCCCGTTCGACGCGGAGACGGGAAAGACCGTGAGGCAGGAACCGCTCGCAAAGGCACTGGAGGTGATCGCGTCGGGAGGCGAAGAGGGATTCTACGCAGGGGAGATGGCCGATGGTTGCCGGGCGCGACTGACGGCAGATGGGGCGAACTTCGCCGCGGAAGAGTGGCGGTCGCCGGCACGCTGGCTGGAGCCGGTGCGCGGCGGGTTCCGAGGCCATGAGGTGTGGGCGTCGCCCCCGCAGACGCAGGGGTTCGTGCTGCCGTTAGCGCTTGCGTTGCACGAGCACCATCGCACCCTCACCCCCAACCTCTCTCCCGCCGCGGCGGGAGAGGAGAGTACGGTTCGCATGTACGATTCTCTGGACACCGCGCTTGGGATCCGGGAGCGGGAGTTGTCCGACCCGGATGTCACTGGCTTCGACCCGCGGGGGTATTTCGCGCCGGGGGAATTGCAGCGACTGGCGGCTGCCGAACGGCGGCCGGCGGCAGCCATGGCAAGGGCGGACGGCGACACGACGTTCCTGCTGGCGGTCGATGGCCAAGGGAGCGCAGTGTCGTGGATCCAGTCGGTGTTCGCGCCGTGGGGGAGCCGGGTGTGGGTGCCGGAGTGGGGCGTCCTCATGAACAACCGGATGACGAGCTTCACGCTCGAACGCGGGCATCCGAACGAGATTGCGCCGGAGAAGCGCCCGGCGCACACACTGCATTCATATCTCGTGACGCGCGAAGCGGCGGACGGGACAGAGCTGGCCGTGGTGGGCGGGACGCCGGGTGGGTACCGGCAGCCGCAGAACAATATGCAGATCCTCGACCACATCTTGTGCGAGGGGATGGACGTGCAGGACGCGCTCGACCAGCCGCGCTGGGCGGTGGCGCCGTCCGGGGTGGATGGACGGCGACGGGTGGACGTCGAAATGTGGCCTGGGAGCACCCTCGCGGCGGAGTTCGAGGCGGCGGGCATCGACGTGATCCCGTTCCCGGCCTGGGACGGGCAGATGGGCCGGTCGTACGTGGCCTGCCGCGAGGTCGATGGGAGCTACGCGGTGGGGGCGGACCTGCGCGGCGAGGGGCAGGCGTTCGTCTGGTAGCCGTCGACTCGAACCTGGGACAGCTATTGGTTAGCCTGCATTCCGCGGACGGCCCAGACGCGGGCCTGTAGCACGATACGGCCGTCGGCCTCCGGCACAAGGACGGCGCGTAGCCGCTCGCGCAGAGCCTCTCGGCGTTCCTCCGGCAACGACATCGCGTAGGCCGGCGCAGGCCCTTGGCCGCCGGTGAACGGCCACCAGTAGTCGTCGAAGTCCCGGAATGCGGTCTCGATCTCGATCGGCCTGACCTCGACGTCGGCGAGGCCGGCGTCGACGAACAGTCGTCGCAATGGGTCGGGCTGGCAAAGCGGGAAGCGGACTCCCCCATGCAGCGCGCGGGCTGAATCGTCGAGCGCCACGGCAGCGTCCCAGAACCGGCGGATGAACTGTGCGCCGTCGGAGTAGTCCCAGACGTACGCGGCGACGGCGCCACCGGGGCGCGTGGCGCGCGCCATTTCCGCGAGCGCACGCTCCGGCTCCGGGACGAAGTTCAAGCAGAGGCCCGAGACGGCAGCGTCCACGGTCCAGGATTCGACGGTCAACGCGCGCGCGTCGCCGACCTCGAATCGAGCGCGAGGGTCGGACGTGTGAGCGGCGGCGTAGTCGACGTAGTCCGAAGATGCGTCGATGCCAAGCACGCTCACAGGATCGCAGCGCTCGAGGACGGTCTGCGTCAACGCGCCCGTGCCACAGCCCACGTCCATCCACGACTTCCGGGGCTCGATGCTAAGCCAGTCGAGAAATGCCGCGGCGACAAGGCGACTCCAGCGGCCCACATACGGCTCGTAGAGATCACCGGCGGACCAGTTCTCGGTCATGGCGCATGAGTATACCGCGAGGCGCGGGACACCCGCTGTCGATTGCCTCCTCCCCCCGGATCAGCACCAGACGGGCGCGAGCGCATTCGCGTGAGGATGGTTCGAAAGCCAGTCGACAGGGAGGTCGACGGCTACCGCTTCGCGATGGCTGATAGCCGAGGGCCCGCGTACCATCCGCGCCACCTGACCCACGGAGCGCACATCCATGACCGAGGCGCGATACTTCGAACGCAAGATGGACGCGGGCGGGCAGCTCGACCAGCCAGGTCCGGGGCATGCGCTGCCGGGCGATAAGCCGAATTGGTCGCGCGATCGGGACGTGGATGTCCTGCACCTGAAGCTGCAAATCGTGTTAGACCTCGAACGCCGCGCCGTCTCGGGCACGGCCACTCATCATATCTCGCCCATGAACGATGGCCTCGCGGCATTCGAGATGGACGCGATCGATATGGAGATCGTGTCGGCGGTGGTCGACAAACGGCCGACGACCTTCGACTACGACGGGCGGAAGCTGCGAGTGCACTTCTTAGGCCCGCGTGCGAGGGGGAAGGAGGTGCGAGTCGCGGTCGAATTCCGGTCGCGGCCGCGGTTGGGCCTGTACTTCATCAACGCGGACGAGGCATACCCGGACAAGCCGCGGCAGGTGTGGACCCAGGGCCAGGACGAGGATCACCGCTACTGGTTCCCGTGCTACGACCACACGAACGACAAGATGACCTCCGAACTGTTGGTGACGGTGCCGGGCGACTGGTTCGCGCTCTCGAACGGGCGGCTGCTGGAAGACAAGAAACTGAAGGACGGGACGCGCCGTTTTCACTGGCACCAGGACCGCCCGCACAGCACCTACCTGATTACGCTCGCGGCGGGCGAATTCCACCGCACGGATGTCACGCGCAACGGCCTCACGATCGACTACTTCGTCGAGCCAAAGGACGTTGAGGCCGTCGAGCGTACGTTCGGCAACACGCCGGAGATGATCGCGCTATTCGAGGAGGTCAGCGGGATCAAATACCCGTGGGCGAAATACAGCCAGGTCGTCGTTCGCGACTTCGTTTTCGGGGGCATGGAGAACACGAGCGCGACGACGATGACCGACCTCATCCTCGTGGACCGCAAGGCGAGCGTCGACCACACGGCAGACTACCTCGTCTCGCACGAGCTGGCGCACCAGTGGTGGGGCGACCTGCTAACCTGCCGCGACTGGTCGCACGGGTGGCTGAACGAGAGCTTCGCGACCTACGCGGAGTTCCTCTGGGAAGAGAGAAAGCGCGGGACGGACGAGTACCGCCAGTACGTTATCGCGAACACGCACGACTACCTGGAGGAGCGCTACCGGCGGCCGATCGTCACGAACGTCTGGAACGCTCCGATCGACATTTTCGACCTGCACCTCTACGAGAAGGGCGCGCTCGTGCTGCACACTTTGCGCGGGGTGCTCGGCGACGACCAGTTCTTCCGCGCTATCCGGCGCTATTGCCGCGACAACCAGGAGCGGAGCGTCATCACCCAGGACCTGATCAACGCGATTGAGGCGGAAACGGGGAGGAACCTGGAGTGGTTCTTCGACCAGTACGTCTTCCGTCCGGGACACCCGCAGTTCAAGGTGAGCTGGAGCTGGGACGAGGACAAGAAGCTCGCCGCGGTCGCGGTGCGGCAAACGCAGAACACGGAAGGTGGGGTCGACGCATTCCGGGCGTCGGTCGCCATAGACTTCCGCACGGGGCGGAACAAGGCGCAATCGTTCGCGGTCGAGGTCACGGAACGGGAGCACACCTTCGTCTTCCCGCTGTCCAAGAAGCCGGACATCTGCCGCTTCGACCCGTACAACCGCGTGCTGAAGGAACTCGATTTCGACAAGTCGACGGCGGAGCTGCGTCTGCAGCTTCGGACGGACGACGACATCTACTACCGGGAGCTGACGGCACGCGGGCTGGGAAAGGCGGGCGGACCGGAAGCAGTTGAGGCGCTGGAAGCAGCAGTGACCGGAGACCGGTTCTGGGGCGTGCAGGCGGCCGCAGCGGCCGCGCTGGGCGAGATGAAGGGCACGCCCGCCAGAGACGCGCTCATCAGGTGCTTGCGGGTGCGCCATCCCAAAGCCCGGCGGGCGGTGGTGACGGCACTGGGGGCGTTCACTAGCGATGAGTTGGCGCTTGGCGCGCTGACCCCCTTTGCAAACCGGGATCGGTCCTGGTTCGTGGAGTCGGAGGCGAACCGGGCGATCGGGAAGCTGCGGCTGGCGGCGGGATTCGACGTGTTGGTAGCGAACCTAAAACGGCGCTCTTTCCGCGAGATCGTGCGCGCTGGAGCGCTCGACGGCCTCGCGCAGTCGCGGGACGAGCGCGCGCTCGCGCCCATCGGGGAGGCGGCACGATACGGCGCTCCACAACATTCGCGCGCGGCGGCCGTTCGGGCGTTGGGGAACCTCGGACAGCACCTGGAGGCGCGCAAACGCGAAGTCGGCGAGGAGATCGCCCAGTACCTGATCGACCCCGACTTCCGTGTGCGCATCGGCGCCGCGGCAGCGTTGCGGACGCTCAAGGAGCCGTCGCAGGCCGATGCGCTGGAACGCATGGCCAGGCGAGAGCTCGACGGCCGCGGAGTGCGGATAGCGCGCGAGGTGGCGGCCGAGCTGCGCAAGGGCGCGGACACGCCCGCCGAACTGCGGGCGCTGCGCGACGAGTTCGAGAAGCTCCGGGATGAAAATCGTGGCCTGCGGGAGCGCCTCGACAAGGTCGAAGCCGGCGGCCGGGCGAATCGGAAAGTCGACGATCCCAGCTTCCGCGGGCGCGCCACTCTGATCACCCGCACCGGCGACACATGACCTGCCGCGTACACGGGCGGTAGCCGGGCTGCCCCTGATCCCAGGCGTGCCACTCCAAATCGTTGGGCAGCTGACCAGGCCGGGCCGTCCAGCCACCCGCCCCGAACTGCCAGAGAGGCGCACCCGCGGGCGCGAGCGCGAGTCAGCAGATCGGCCCGATCGGCCCGCCGCCGCTGCGCCCTTCGGCCGCTCCCACCCCACTCCAGCCGCCGTACTCTCGTCTCATGCCGGACCCGCGGCAAGCGCGTCCAGCCGGGAGATGACCATGAACGTTCTGGTTGCCGTGGACTCTCGCCACGGCGCGACCACCGAGATCGGCCGCGCCATCGCCGATCGGCTCACCGAGCGCGGGCTGGAGACCACCACCCTCGCCGCCGAAGAAGTGACAGGCGTCGGCGGCTACGACGGCGTCGTTTTGGGAAGCGCCGTGTACACGGGCCATTGGCTCAGCCCCGCCAAAAAGCTCGCTGCACGCGAGCACGAGCTACTGCTGCGCCGCCCCGTCTGGCTCTTCTCCAGCGGGCCTATCGGCGATCCGCCGTTCCCGAACGACGAGCCTGCAGAGGTGGATGGGCTCCTTGCAGTCACCGGCGCTCGCGCCCACCGCACATTCGCCGGACGCCTCGACCCTGGCGAGCTCGGATTCCTCGAGTTGAGCATGGTGAACGCTGCACATGCGCCCGAGGGCGACTTCCGCGACTGGGATGAAATTCGCTCCTACGCCGACGAGATCGCAGACTCGCTTCTCGCAGCGGCACAATCAGGAGACTGATCGCGGGAGGCCGTAGGCACCTATACTCGAAGGTCCAATGCCGGGCCCGTACATTCTCGCGATTGACCAGGGGACCACGAGTTCGCGCGCGCTCGTTGTTGATGCGGCGGGCGCCGTTCGCGGCGTGGGGCAGATTCCATTCGAGCAGCACTTCCCGGAACCGGGATGGGTGGAGCATGACGCCAACGAGATCTGGCGGACGACGCTGGATGCCGTGGCGGCGGCTCTCACCGCAGCGGGGATCGAGTCACGCGAACTGGCTGCCGTGGGCGTCACGAACCAGCGCGAGACGATCGTCGCATGGGATCGCGGAACCGGGGAACCGGTTGCACGCGCGATCGTCTGGCAGGACCGGCGAACAGCGGGCATTTGCGACGAGTTCAAGCGCGCGGGCCACGAGGAGGCGGTGACGCGCGCGACGGGCCTCACGCTCGACCCGTACTTCTCCGGCACGAAGCTTACCTGGCTCTTGCGCGAGCGTCCGGACCTGCGGGAGCGTGCGCGGCGCAACGAGATCGCGGTTGGCACGGTGGATTCTTGGCTCATCTACAAGCTGACGAGAGGCAGGCGGCACGTCACGGACTTCACCAACGCAAGCCGCACGCTGCTCTTCAACATCCGCAAGGGTCGCTGGGACGAGTCGCTCTGCGACCTGTTCGAGGTGCCGCGTGCCATCCTGCCGCAGCCCCAGCCCTCACGATCCCCGTTTGGCACGACGGACGCCGACGTGCTCGGCGCGGCCATTCCCATCTGTGGCGTAGCCGGAGATCAGCAGTCAGCGCTGTTCGGGCAGGCGTGCCTGCGCCCGGGACAGGCGAAGAACACATATGGCACAGGCTGCTTCCTGCTCGCGAACGCCGGGCGCTCGATGCCGGTCTCGCAGAACCGGCTGATCACGTCAATTGGCGCCAACGCCGGGGCCACGGGCCCGGAATACGTGCTGGAAGGATCGGTGTTCGTGGGCGGCGCGCTCGTGCAATGGTTACGCGATGGGCTTGGGATTATCAAGTCGTCCGCGGACGTGGAAGCGCTCGCCGCCTCCGTCGAGGACAACGGCGGCGTGTCGATCGTGCCGGCGTTTACGGGGCTGGGCGCCCCAGATTGGGATCCTTACGCCCGTGGCGCGATCCTGGGGCTGACGCGTGGCGTTGGGCGCGGTCATATCGCGCGCGCCGCCCTGGAGGCGATCGCGCTGTCCAGCGCCGACCTGCTGGCGGCCATGAACGGTGACCTCCCAGAGCCTGTTACCGAACTCCGAGTCGATGGAGGCGCGGCCGCGAATGACCTCCTCATGCAGATGCAAGCCGACTTCGCCGGAGTGCCCGTGGTGCGCCCACGGGAGCTGGAAACGACGGCCCTCGGAGCAGCGTACCTGGCGGGGATGGGCGCGGGGGTATGGAGCTCTACCGAGGAGGTCGCGAGTCTCTGGAGGGCTGATCGCCGGTTCGAACCGGAAATCGGGGACGATGAGCGGGCAGCGCGGCGGGCGACATGGCGCCGGGCCGTCGGGCGCAGCCTCGACTGGGCAGCGCCGGAGTGACGCTCGAAGGCCTGGTGAACGGACCGCCGCTGGATGCGGCCATCATCGGCGGCGGGATCAACGGTTGCGCGATCGCCGTCGAAGCGGCCACCCGTGGCGCGCGGGTGGTGCTCTTCGAGGCCGGCGACTTCGGCTTCGGCACCACCTGGCGGACGACGAAGCTCATCCATGGCGGCCTCCGCTACCTTGAGCACGGTGACCTGCGCCTCGTGTTCGAGTCGCTCCGAGAGCGGGCCTGGCTGTTGAAGACGCGGCCCTACCTCGTGCGCCCGCAGCGCTTCATCATGCCGGTGTTGCCCTGGACGCGGCGCCCAGCCTGGCAGTTACGCGCGGGCCTCGCGACGTATGACACGCTGTCGCTGCACCGCGGACTGCCCGGGCACCGGGGACTCTCCAGGGAACGGCTGCACGAAATAGCGCCGTATCTGCCAGAAATCGCGAGCGGCGGCTTCAGCTTTTTCGACGCCCGCGTCCTCGCGCCGGAGCGACTCGCGCTAGAGCTCGCCCTCCTCGCGCAAGAGGCTGGCGCCCAGATCCACAATCACACGCCGGTGACGCGGATCGGCGTCCGGGCCGGGCGAGTGACGTCCGTGGAAGTGCAGTCCGGGGGCGTGACCTACGAACTCCCCGCGCGAATGGTGATCAACGCCGCGGGCCCGTGGGTGGACCCTGTGAACGAACGGACGGGCCTGCCGATGCCGGAACTGCTCGGCGTGACGCGGGGCTCACACATTGTCCTCCAACTTGACGGCGACATCGGCCACGATGCTGTCTTCTCGACGGCGCGCTCCGACGGGCGAGTGGTGTTCGCCGTGCCCCAGGGCAAACTGCTCCTGGTCGGAACGACGGACGACCGCTACGAGGGGGATCCGGGCGACGTGCAGCCGACGCCGGGGGACATCGACTACCTGCTCGATGAGGCGCGGGCGCTTCTGCCCGGGCGCGACATCGCCCGCGAGCGTATCTGCTATGCGTATTCAGGTCTGCGTCCTCTGCAACGCGTGGCAGGAGGACCCGAGGCTGCGATCAGCAGGCGGCATACCGTGATCGAGCATCGAGCGCAGGGCGGCCCGCAGGGACTTGTGAGCGTCGTTGGGGGCAAGCTCAGCACGTTTCGTCCGCTCGCACGGGAAACGGTCGACCTGCTGCCGGCGGTGATGGGAAAGAGTGCCCGTCTGACTCCGAAAAACGAGGGATGGCGCGACCGGCTCCTTGGCAGCGGGCTGCCGAAACCGTTTCTCAGCCACCTGCGCGTCTACGGCGGCGGCATCGAGTCGGTCCTCGCCCTGGGCACGGCGCCTTTATGCGAACACGCCGGAGCCGTCGCCGGAGAGGTGATTCATGCGGTGCGGCACGAACAGGCGGTGACACTGTCTGACATCCTGATGAGGCGGACGGGCATCGCCTGGTCGAGTTGCCGGGGGACGTGTTGCGTCGATGCGGCCGCGGAACTGGCTGGCAGCGAACTCGGATGGAGTAGCGACGAACGCGAGCGGCAGGTCAATGCGTTCGAAGCAGATATCAATAATCACCTGCCGACGGTGGAGCTGGTGAAGAAGGGGCAGACGGCGGATGGCAACCACACTCCTTGAGCGTTCACTCCAGGACGCAGCGAACATCCTGCGCGCAAGCAACCACACGGTGGCGCTGGTAGGCGCGGGGCTGTCCGCCGAGAGCGGCATCCCGACATACCGGGGCAGCGGCGGCGTGTGGACCAAGTTCGGGGAGCCAACAATCGATGGGTGGGACCTCTTCACTCGCGATCCCGAAGCCTGGTGGCGTTGCGCCCTGGACGAATCGGCGACACAAAGCGGATTCTCGCGCGCCCTGGCCGCTGCCCAACCGAACGCCGGCCATCGTGCCATGGCTGAACTTGAGCGCATGGGGAAGTTGCGGCACATCATCACGCAGAACATTGACAACCTGCATCAGCGGGCGGGCTCGCAAGGCATCACCGAGATCCACGGGAACCGGTTCCTTGGTCGTTGCATGAGCTGCGGACAGCGCGAGCACCTTGACCGCCTGTCCATGGCGAGCCTGCCGCCTATCTGCAAGGATTGCGGTGGGATTATGAAGAACGACACCGTGATGTTCGGTGAACCGATCCCGGAGGATGCGCTCCGAAGCTGCTACTTGCAGGCGTCGCTCGCGGACGCGTTCGTGGTGGTTGGCACGTCCGCGGTGGTCTACCCGGCGGCGGAGTTCCCGGTGATGGCGAAACGACGTGGAGCGCCGCTCATCGAAATAAATCCCGAGGAGACGGCGCTTTCGGGCCTGGCGGACGTGATAGTGCGTGCGCCCGCGGGAGAATGCCTGACGACGCTGGTCGAACTGCTGCGGGAGGTATGAGGGGACCGCTGGCTAACGCCAGTGGCTCCACAAGGGGTGCATGTTTCATCGGTAGGCCCACTCACTAACGTGAGTGGCTCTAGTGCGGGGTCGCGAACATTGGGCGCGGATCAATAGATGCCGGGGAGAAGTCGCCAGCGGACGCGCTCGGCGTAGAGGGCGTAGTCGCTGGTCTCGGAGAGCACGCGTTCCTCGGCGCGCATGCGCATGACCTGGAAGAAGGTGAGCGCGATGAGGATGCCAGCGTTCCATGGTGACGGGTTGGCGAGCACGAAGCCCGTGGCGGTGATCGTGTGGGTCAGGTAGATGGGGTGGCGGACGAAGCGGTAGGGGCC
>JBKKBS010000011.1:0-5271 GCA_046713815.1 Tepidiformaceae bacterium | reverse complement strand
CCCCGACCCCCTCTCTCCTTCCGCGGAAGGATGGATGGAGAGAGGGAGACGATCCTGGATGGGTCGGAAGATGGTCTGTCGTGGCAGCGGCCGCTTGCTGACGCGCGCGGCTCTGTCGTGGCGCGTGGAGCGGGGGTCGAGGGGTGAGCGTTGAGCACTGAGGACTGCGTTCATGATCAGGCGACCGCGAGGATGCGCTCGCAGTTGGGGCACTGGGCGAGCTGGGTGGTGGACATGGCGCGACGACGCACGGTGTCGGGGAGCTGGACGCGGCAGCCGGAGCACGACTGGCCGGAGACACGGACGACAACCCGTCCGCCCTTGCGGAGGCGGAGTTCGTCGTAGACGGCGAGAGTGCGAACGTCGATGGCGGCCTGGGCGTTGAGCCGGCGCGCCTGCACGCGGGTAAGGGATTCGTTGAGCCTGGCCGACTCCTGGCGGAGGGCCTGGACGTCCTGGGAGCGGCGCATTTCGTGGGTCTCGACGGTGCGCAGCGTGCTGGAGCGCTCCTGCTCGGCTGTTTCGACGCGGGAAAGGACCTCCAGTAGTTCGTCCTCCCGCTGAGAGCGGTGTTGCTTGAGGAGGTCGATCTCGTGCTGGATGTTGCGGAGTTCCTTGGGGCTGGTCACCGAGCCGCTGTAGAGGCGGGTCTCCTCGGGCGTGATCTTCGCGCTCAGTCCCTGGATGTCGGCATCGAGGCGGCGCTGGTCTTTCTGCGCGGCGGCGAGGTGCTCTTCGGCGGCGGCGAAATCGCGGCGAGAGGCGTTGAGCGCTTCGTCGGCGCCGAGGCGGCGTTCGATCTCGGCGAGTGTAAGTTGGGCAGTGGCGGCTTCGTCGTCGAGCGCCTGGAGAGAAAGCAGGTCAAGGACAAGGGACACGATAGGGCTAACCTCAGCGTCTAAGGCTAGCGGGCGGCGCGGGCGGCGTAAACGCTTGGAGAAGGGATAGGGCAGGATCTTTGGCGTGTGGCGACATTATGGTGAGAGTTTGCCCCTTACGGTCCGTGGTCAGCCGGCTCGCAGCGTATCGAGGAAGGTCCCGACGCGGAGGTGCGCGAACACAGGATGCACGAAATGCGCGTCGGCGTTGACCGTATAGTAGTTCCGTCGGCCTTCCTTTCGGACGAACACCATGTCAGCGCCCGAGAGATCCTTGATCACCGTGTAGATCCTGCGTTCGGTCAGCCCGAGCTGCTGCGAGAGATCCCGGAGCGTCGAGTCTGGCCTCATGCCGACATAGAACAGCACAAGCCCATGCGCGGTCAGCAAGTTCCATGCCGGCGGTTGGTATTCGTCCGGAGATCGGCTCGTACCTGGCATCCGCAGTCCTCCCCATGACCGGTGAAGCGATGTCGGCGTCCCGGAGCGTGCCGTTTCGCGCCGAATCCGCTTCGCTCATCGCAGAATAACCAGTCCCCCCTTTGAAGCGCCAGACGATCGTCCTGAAATCTCGGCGAAATTATTTTCCGGAACCACTCTTCTGCTGACGCGTTCCTAACCGAACTTCTACTTGAGAGGCCTGCGCCGAGCATCGGCTCCTGGTCCACCCAATCCTCAATCTCGCCTCGGGAGTCCAACATGCTCAAGATCTTCGCAGTCATCGCCGGGCTGGTCGTTCTCGCCGGGGTAGCCTTCAACTCAGGCACCCTGGCCGTATTCACGGACACCGCGCCATCAACGGGCAACAGCTTTACGACTGGCACGCTCGACCTCGACCTGAGCGACAACAACGAGACGGACCTCGACAGCGTCTCGACGAGCGTCACGTTCACCGGCATGGCGCCGGGCGACACGGTGACCGACAGGATCGTGCCTCACAACACGGGTTCGAACGCCCTCCGCTACGCAATTGCGGGCTCAGCCACGAATGCGGACTCGAAGGGGCTCAAGGATCAGCTCGTGCTCACGATCAAGACGATCGATGTGACGACGCCGGGCACCCCCTGCGACAACTTCGACGGCACGCAGCTTTACACGGGGGACACGGATTCGACGGCGGGCAAGCTCGTGGGCGACAACACGCAGGGCGCCCAGGCGGGGGACCGGGCGCTTGCCGTGGCGGCGAGCGAGACGCTCTGCTTCCGCGTGAATCTGCCCCTGGCGACGGGCAACACCTTCCAGAACGCGACGACGACCGTGACCTTCACGTTCGACGCCGAGCAGACAGCCAACAACTAGCCCCAGAGCATGAGGCGGGCGTCCCGTTGACGCCCGCTTTTTCGTGTGGACCGCCGCACCCGAGACAGAGGAGTGAGACGATATGCCAACAGCGCACACAGCACTTGATTCGTCCACCCTTTCCGTTTCCAGCGCACGCCGCGCGTTCCCGGCGACCCTACCCATACGGCGCGCGGTCAAATGGCCGGCCTATCTGGTGCTCGGACTGGCAGCCGTGTTCGTCTGTGCGGGCACGGTGGCGCCGGCCCTCCTCGGCTACCACTCGACGACCGTCTACGGCGGGAGCATGGGATCGAGCATGCCCGCGGGCAGCGTGGCCGTGACCGAGACGGTCGGTTTCGAAGACGTGCGCGTGGGCGACGTGATCGCCTTTGCCCGGGCGGACAGCAAGCAGACGGTGATGCATCGTGTGACGGCGATCGACGAGCGCGACGGCCAGCGCTTCGCGACCCTGCGCGGCGACAGCAACGGCGCCGCGGACACGGAACCGCTGGTGCTCACCAGTGGGCAGGGCGACCGCCTCGTCTATCACGTTCCGTTCCTCGGCTACGTCCTCCACTATTCGCGGACGCCAACCGTCCTGGCCCCGGCGTTGGTTGTCGTCGCCCTCATCGTTACCTTCGAGTGGTTCAGGACGCAGCGGCGAGCGCGCATCGAACTGAAGACCTGAGGCCGATCGTGATGGGCCGCCGAGCATTGCTCCGCCTGGGCGCGCTTGCCCTCTGCCTCACGGCAGTGGGCGCGACGCTGGCGTACGCGAGGTTCTCGGATCCGGCCACGAGCACGAGCAACGCCTTCTCCACGGACACGCTCAATCCTCCCACGACCCTGGGCGCGAGCGTCGCCGGGACGACGGTGAATCTGTCGTGGACCGCTACCTCCGACACCTACACGAGCGGACACCGGGTGCTGCGCGGGACCGTCTCCGGCGGGCCGTACACGCAGATCGCGCAGGTCACGCCTCGGACGACGGTCACCTACGCTGACTCACCCGGCGGGGGCACGTTCTATTACGTGACGCGCGCCTACTTCCAGAGCTGGGAGAGCGCGGACAGCAAC
This sequence comes from Tepidiformaceae bacterium, assembly GCA_046713815.1. Lineage (GTDB taxonomy): Bacteria > Chloroflexota > Dehalococcoidia > Tepidiformales > Tepidiformaceae > JBBDMZ01. The sequence goes on along the minus strand of JBKKBS010000011.1, from coordinate 2,035 downwards.
CAGGCGTCCGCCGTCGTTGTGACAACGACCAACACGGGCTTCAAGAACTGCGCGGCCAATGCCGCCGTGACCGCCAGCAGTGGCGACAACAACGGTTTCCAACTCAACCCGGGGAACGCGTGTGCTGACGATGCCGCCTTCGCCGAGGACACAAACGGTGGGACGGCCAACTCGTCCGTTTGCAGCTCCACGGCGCGCGACCGGCACCTTTACTACAACTACGGCTTCTCCATCCCGGCAGGCGCAACCATCAATGGCATCGAAGTGCGGCTGGACGCGTGGTCGGACTCGACGAGCGGCACGCCCCAGATCTGCGTTGAACTCTCGTGGGACGCCGGGACGACGTGGACGGCAGCCAAGACGAGCGCGGCGCTAACGACAGCGCAGGCGACCTACACGCTCGGTTCGACGAGCGATACCTGGGGCCGCACATGGAGCAATGGCGAATTCTCGAACGCCAACCTGCGGGTGCGGCTGACCATGGTGGCGGCCTCGACGGCGCGCGAGTTCCGACTCGATTGGGCGGCAGTGCAGGTGACGTACACGCCGTAGCCCTCACCCCCCGACCCCCTCTCCATTGCGATGGAGAGGGGGAGACGGCGATTTCTCGACCGTTCCGTGTGTCCGTGGCTACGTGGCTTCTACTCTCGGGCGATGGGGACCGAGAGGTCGTGGCCTTCGCGGAGATCGAGGACGACGGCCACTTCCTTGCAGTTGGTGAAGAACGGGCAGCGGACGCACTCGTTCCAGACCTTCTGGGGGAACTCCATGACGTTCGCGACGCGGAACTGGAGCTTTTCGAAGAAGCCGGGCTTGTAGGTGAGGGCGAAGACGCGTTCGATGCCGAATGCCTTCGCGTCGGCGAGGCAGGCGTTGACGAGAGCGGCGCCGATGCCTTTGGCCTGCACGTCTTCCTGCACTGCGAGTGAGCGCACCTCCGCGAGGTCGCGGCCCATGATATGGAGCGAGGCGCAGCCGACGAATGCACCGTCGATGCGGGCGACCTTGAAGTCGCGGACGGCCTCATACACTTCGCTGGCGGGACGGTGGAGCATCTCGCCTTTGTCGGCCCAGTAGCCCACGAGGCGGGAAATGGCATCGGCGTCGTCGAGGGTCGCCGGTTCTATCGAAACCAAGTCGGTTCTCCTGGAGAAAGAGCAGACGGGGAGCCTGCGGGCGGCACGAACAACTCCTATCGGGCACGCATGGAGGCGACGTGCGTGCCGTCGCCCCGAAACCCTCTGTCCTGCGCGTTTACCGTTGCCACGAGGGCAATTGTATCAGCCGCGCGCGGAATGAACCGCCAGGACGCCAGGCACGCCAGGATTTTGATGAGACCTTCGTCGATTGCCAGTTGCCGCCGGGAGACCAAAGCGCTGGCCTTTATCGGCGTCGCCCGCCACGCTTGCGGCGATATGGAGATGTTCGAACTCCCGTTGCTTGGCCTGGCGGCGTTCATCGCGGGGGCGATCAATGCGGTGGCGGGCGGAGGGTCGCTGGTCTCGTTCCCGGCGCTGGTGGCGGCGGGATACGCGGCGAAGACGGCGAACGTGACGAACAGCGTGGCGTTATGGCCGGGTTATGTCTCCGGTTCCTGGGGGTACCGGCGGGAGCTGAGGCTGCAGCGGCGGCGCATCATCGCGCTGGCTCCGGCGAGCGTCGCGGGCGCGCTCGCGGGCTCGGTGGTCCTCTTGTCGACGCCGGAGTCGGCATTCGATGCGCTTGTCCCGTTCCTGATCTACTTCGCCGCCGCCGTGATGGCCTTCCAGGGACGGCTTTCGCGATTGGCCAGCCACCGCGGCCTGACATCGCAGTCGTACGACCACATCCCCGTGAGCCTGCACATCGCGATGTTCGCACTGGCGGTCTATGGGGCGTATTTCGGTGCGGGGCTGGGCATCCTCACGCTTGCCTTCCTCGGCATTTTCCTGCCGGACGACATCCAGCATTCGAATGCTCTCAAGGGGCTGCTCTCGGCGCTCATCAACCTGGTGGCCGTGGTCTACTTCATCGCGCTCGGTCCCGTGCGCTGGGC
>JBKKBS010000010.1:0-6512 GCA_046713815.1 Tepidiformaceae bacterium | reverse complement strand
GCCACCGGTGAAAGCGAGCGCGTAGAACGCGAGGACGAGGTGCTTGCCGGGGAAAGACTCGTTGGTGACCTCTTCCCGATCCTTGTTGCGGAGTTTGAATGGGGGTGCGGGTTGCCCGACTTCTGCTGCCATGACGAGAATCCTAACGGCCCGCCGGTTAGCGGGCGATGAGCGGGGCGGCGCCGAGATGGGCGCCAGCGTCGACGATGAGGATTTCGCCCGTGATGAGGTCGGCGCCCTCGATGAACCAGACGGCGGCCTGGGCCATGTCCTCGGGGGTGCCGGCCTTGCGCAGGGGCGTGGTCTGCTCCTGGTGTGCCTTCGCCGCTTCGTAGACCTCGTCGCCAAGGCCGCCGCGCAGCCAGCGTCCCTGGATGAATCCCGGGCAGATCGTGTTGACGCGGATCTCGGGACCGAGGGCGCGGGCGAGACTCAGGGTCATCGTGTTGAGCGCGCCCTTCGAGGCGGTGTAGGCGATCGAGCTGCCAACGCCCATCACGCCCGCGATGGAGGAGACGTTCACGACGGCGCCCTTGCCCTGAGACTTCATCTGGGCCGCGACGGCGCGCGTCATTTGGTAGGGGCCGATGACGTTGACGGCGTAGATGCGCTGGAAGTCGTCGGCGGTCAGGCCCTCGAGATCGGCGTGGTTGACGAAGTGAGTTGTGCCAGCGTTGTTGATGAGGCCGTCGATGCGGCCCCATTTCTCGATCGCAGCGTTGGCCATGCGGCGGCAGTCCTCGTCCTTGGAGACGTCCGCCTGGCAGAGGATCGTCTCGACGCCGAGCGCCTCACACTCGGCCTGCGTCTCGCGCGCCTCGGCCTCGCTCTTTGTGTAGTTAATGACGACGTTGCAGCCCTTGCCAGCGAGCATCTTGACCGCCGCCGCGCCCACGCCTGTCGCCGAGCCCGTGACGATGACCACGCCACCTTTGATGTCCATGTTTGCGCTCCTCCGATGAGATGTGGAGGCAGTCTACATTCGGTTCAGGTCTGTCGCTTGCAAATGCCCAATCGATTTGCGTCAGACTTTGCGTGCCCGCACAGGGATTGAGCCGCGCGCGTCAGCCAGCGGCCTCCGCCCCTCATTGCGAACGCAAGACGGAGCCCCAATCTCTGGCAGTGGAGCACCGTTCTGAGTATCAGACCAAAATCTGGCGTGCATCCCCAATGTCGCCTGCCGTCGCCTACAATCGAAACATGGAAACAGGCGCGAACGGACAAGGCGGCGATGTCGCGCTGCTCGTCGACTGGGAGAACCTGAAGTTCAGCCTCTGGCAACGCGAACGGAGGCCGAACGTGACGGCGCTGCGGGCAGCGGCGGAACGCTTCGGGCGCGTGGTGTACGCGCGGGCATACGCCGACTGGCAAGACCCGGTGCATTCCGGCGACCCTGCGAGCCTCTATATGGCCGGCCTCGAGCCCGTGTACGTGCTCACCAAGCGGTATGCCGAGGCAAGCGGCGAAATCCGGATCAAGAACTCGGTCGACGTGAAGCTGGCGGCAGACTGCATCGAGGCGAGCCACTCCTTCCCGAACGTCGGCACCTACATCATCGTCACCGGCGACCACGGCTTCCTCCACGTCGTGAACACGCTGCGGCCGCACGGCAAGCGTGTCGTCATCATCGGCGTCTCCTGGACGACGGCGACGCAGCTCACGGAGCAGGCCGACGTCGTGCTCTATTACGACCTCGACGTGGAAGCGCCCCTCCAGGAGTCGGGTGCGCCGCCCGTCGCGGCAGCACCGGCTGTCCCCACGAAGGTGACGCCGAAGCTCGTGGCCGCCGCCGAGACGGCGATCGCGATGCTCCAGGGCCAGGGCACGACAGTGGACGTGGAGCCTCGCAAGCTCGCCGATGTGCTCGACCTGACGGTGCAGATCACGCGCGAGTTCCGTGAGGCGAAGCGGGAGTTCTCGGTCTCGCTGCTGGGCCAGGAGCTGGCCAAGCGCATGAACCCGAACGAGTTCGCGCGCTTCGGCAAGGGGCGTGGGCTCGTCTTCGCACAGGCGCTCCATCAACACCGCTTCATCAAACTGGTGCAGCGCAACTTCAAGGACTTCATCTTCCTGCCGGACGAGCCGGATGAGCTGACCCAGGCGCTGGTGCCGGTGTCGTTCGAGCAGCCGCGCTACGACTATACCCAGCTCATCTGGTCGGACCTGACCACCGCCACACAGGACGCCGTGATCCGCGCGATCAGTGACGAACGGAACAAGCCGGGGACCGACTTCCTCACGTTCAACCGCATCCGCGACACGATGATGCCTCTCGTCGGGCGGGACGAGTGGGCCGTGAAGAATCTTGCGAACAACATGGTGGTGGTGGGCGTCCTCCGTTACGAAGAGCCGCGCCAGGGCCGCGACCCGGGCACGGGCTCCCCGTACCAGTTCAACAGCATCGCGCTTGAATTGCAGTACCCGGACGTGCGCCGTGCGTTAAAGCTCGGGTAGTGAGCACGCTCGCTCAAGAAACCGTTTCATTCGTGATGCATGTGGTTCCCTCAAGGCGGGCGGTCCGGACAAGATGGAAGCGATGGCTGTCCGGGAGTCTGAGTATTCACCAATCCCCTCGCGCGCCGCGGCGCGTGTCGTCCCGGTCGCGAAGTCGCTGGCGCTGTATGGCATCGAGATGACCGCGTTCCTCGTGTTCTTCGCCGTCTACTTCCTGCTGCGCGGCATCGCTCCTGACCGGGTCGATGTGTCGACGGCCAACGCGCTGACAATCGTGGACATGGAGCGAGCGCTGCACATCTTCTGGGAGCCCGCTTGGCAGCGCGAGGCGATGCAGTCGGACACCGCCGTGCAGTTCGGTAACTTCATGTATATGTACATGCACATCCCCTTCCTTGTGGTCTTCGGCTTCTTCATCTTTCATGCCGACCGGCGCAAGCATCGCGTGATCCGCAACGCCATCCTCCTGTCGGCGTTCGTCGGCATCCCCTTCTACCACCTGCTCCCCGTTACTCCGCCGCGCCTGATGGCGGAGAGCGGCATCGACCTCGGGTTCATCGACACACTCGCCTCGGAGCGGCGTGCGCGGCCAGGCCCGTTCACGAACTGGTACGCGGCCATCCCGTCATACCACTTCGGCTGGATCCTGCTCGGGACGATCGGCGCCTGGTGGGTGTGGAAGTCGGTCTGGCTGCGCGCTGGCGCCGTCCTCTTCGCGGTGGCGATGTGGTGGTCGATCGTGATTACGGCGAACCACTTCTTCCTTGACATGGTCCTCGGCGCCGTGATTTGCACCGGTACTTTCCTGGCCGCGCTGTGGTGGGAGCGATGGCATGATCGCCACGAGGCCGCGAGCAAGCGTTTCCTGTATTGCGACGACGTTCGCCTGCCCTGCTGACCGTCAGATTTCGTTTAGAATTTCGTCTTCGGCCGCAAGTATCATTATGGCGTGGACGCTCCTTTCGCCTGCGCCGGTGGTCTTCCCTTCCCGCGGCGGATCTGGGTCTACACGAACTACGACTGCAACTTGAGCTGCTCCTACTGCGTCGCAAGGTCGCACCCCCGCGCCGAACGTCGTGGCATCGCCTTGCCCGTCTTCCGACGGTTGTTGGAGGAAGCGCTGGAAGCGGGGATCGAGGAGACATTCCTCACCGGCGGCGAGCCGTTCATCCTGCCCGACATCCACGAACGCATCGAATTCGCGACGGCGCTGATGCCGACGACCGTGCTGACAAATGGGCTGCTGCTCAACGGCACACGGTTGGAGCGGCTATTACCTCTGCTTGGGCGGCCACTGACACTGCAGGTCAGTCTCGACGGGCATGAGCCCGCGATACACGACGCATACCGCGGCGAGGGAGCGTGGCAAAAGACCGTGGCGAGCATCCGGATGCTCAGCGGGCTCGGCTTTCGGGTGGCGATCGGCGCAACCGAAACGTGGGCGAACGCCGGCCGGATCGACGACCTGCTCACCTTCGTCCGCGGCATGGGCATCCCGGACGAGTTGTTCTTCGTGCGTCCACTGGCCCGCCGTGGGTTCTCGGGCGAAGGGCTTGAACTCTCGTCGGCGGACCTGCTCCCGGAGATCACCGTCAACAACGACGGCATCTATTGGCACCCGTTGACGACCGAGGACGACATGCTGGTGACGAGGAGCATGTTCCCCCTATCGGAGGCGCTCACGCTCCTCCACGAGCGCCATCACGCACTCATCGACGGCGGCGCGTGGCCGCGGCCGTTCAGGTGAGCATGACCGATCGCCTCCGTTGGAGGCGGCCACGTAACCCGGAGGGGAACCATGTCAGTGCGCGCATATGTCTTGATTGAAGCAGACCAGACCCGCGTCAACGAGTTACGGGAATCGCTGCCGTTGATTGAGCTCGACGGCTCGCGCATCACGGCGATCGACATCGTCGCCGGTCCCTGGGACCTGGTGGCGCAGGTGGAGAGCACGGACTTTCAGCAGCTCGGTACCCGAGTGACCGAAGGAATAGCGGCCGCCGGTGGCGTCCGACGCACCCTTACGCTCCTCGCACTATGAATGGATCGACCCAATGATCTCGCCATCCCCCGCGGACCTACCCGATGCCCTCTCCTTCTGGCGAGAGCGCGCGTTCGGCTATGCCGTCGCATTCCTGCGTATCGGCTTCGGCCTCGTATTCCTCACGAATGGCCTTGCCAAGGTGGCCGGCATCCCGGACCTCAGTATCCTGCCGGGGTTTCTCATCGACCGTGACGGCGCTGAAGGTATTTTGCGCTCGAACACGAGCGAACACCCCGTGGGCGTGTACAAGGACGTCATCGACAACGTGGTCCTCGAGAACTGGGACCTCTTCGCCGTCCTCCTCACGGCAGCCGAGATCTTCATCGGCCTCAGCCTCGTCCTGGGAGCGTTCGCCAGCGTGGGCGCAATCATGGGCGCGCTGTTCGTGCTGCACATCAACTTCTCGACGCTCGAGTCCGATTGGCGGGCGGGCCCGTGGGCGTGGGAGGGGGCCGTGGAGTGGATCCCGCTCGGCGCGCTCGCGTTCATGGCCGCTGGCCGCTATTGGGGCCTGGACCGTTGGGTTGCCGCTCGTCTACCGGCGCGTATCCGCCGCTGGCCGGTGAGCGGCTGACCACGGCCGCGTTCGGTTTGACACGGTGTAGCGCGCGACGAACAATCCTCGTGCCTAATTTGCGCAGGAGGATCCTGAATGACATCACCCACCGTGGCCAGCGCGCCCGGCTCCACTACGACCGCCAAGGCTGCCGTCATGTACGCGGCCAACCAACCACTCGTGATCGAGGAGATCGAGATCGACGAGCCCGGACAGGACGAAGTCGTCGTCAAGACCAGTGCGAGCGGCGTCTGCCACTCAGACCTCCACTTCATGGAGGGCTCGTATCCCTACCCCACGCCAGTCGTCCTCGGCCACGAGTCGGCTGGCGTCGTCGAGAAGATCGGCCCCGGCGTCACACGCGTGAAGGTCGGGGACCGCGTCGTCGTGGCCTTCGTCGCCTCGTGCGGCGCCTGCGACTTCTGCACCGTCGGCAAGCCCTACCTGTGCAACAACAGCCAGGCCCTTGGCCGCTTCGGCCGGATCAAGCTCAACGGCAACCCCATGATGCAGTTCGCCAACATGTCCGCCTTCGCCGAGCGGCAGCTCGTCCACCAGAACGCCCTCGTGCATGTGCCGGACAACGTGCCGATGGAAATGGCCGCGCTCGTCGGCTGCAGCGTCATGACCGGCGTGGGTGCCGTCGCGAATACGGCGAAGGTACCCGTGGGCTCTACGGTCGCGGTCGTCGGCGCGGGCGGCATCGGCCTGAACATCATCCAGGGCGCCGCCCTCGCGGGCGCGTCGCGCATCATCGCCATCGATCTGCTCGAGAACAAGCTCGCGGCGGCGAAGCAATTTGGTGCGACCGATGTTGTCGATGCATCCAGCGGTGACGCGGTCGCCCAAGTGCAGGGCATGACCGGCGGCGGCGTGGACTTCGCCTTCGAGGCGATCGGCCTGGCGAAGACGGCCGAGCAATGCTGGCAGATGCTGAAGAAGGGCGGCCATGCCTACGTCGTGGGTATGATCCCGGTTGGCCAGTCGGTCAGCATCCCCGGCCCGGACTTCATCTTCGGCGAGAAGTCGATCGGTGGCAGCTTCTATGGGAGCACGCGCCAGACGGTCGACATGCCCTGGCTGATGGAACTCTACCGCCAGAAGCGCCTCAAGATCGACGAGCTCATCAGCCGCCGCTACAAGCTCGACCAGATCAACGAAGCCTACGACGCCCTCAAGAACGGCGAAGTCAACCGTTCGGTCATCGTCTTCGAGTAGCACCTCACCCCCGGCCCCCTCTCCACGGGCTCGTGGAGAGGGGGAGTTCGTCTCGCACGACAGGCATGTCCCTCCCCGCGCGAATCGGTAGCCACCGACCTCCGTGCCGGCGAGGGGAACAACGGTGTGCGTCCACGTCTTGTAGTCAGCCTTTACCACCGCTCGTCACCTTCCCAAACCAATCAGGACCGCGACTGGCAATGAGCGGGCGGTTCCCCACCCTCGGGTCGTGCAAGCGCG
>JBKKBS010000009.1:0-3462 GCA_046713815.1 Tepidiformaceae bacterium | reverse complement strand
CCGTGCCCGTGCCCACCTCCAGCACCGGCCGGTCGGTCCGCCCCGCATACGACAACCATAACCCGATGTCCCAAGGATCGTCGGGAGTGATGAGGTCGTAGTACTGCGCGTCGATGGTGTATGGGTCGTTCATTCGGTGGCGTGCTTCCTGGACGTTCGGCCCTCTATTCGGGTACCGCATAGTATCGCCGCATCGGTCATTGAATCACTAGACTACGGACACCCGAATCACGCTCAACGCAGCCGGAGACGAACACATGCAGATCGCGCCGATTCCAACGCTCGACCCCGAAATCAACAACATCCGCGAAGCGACGGCGAACATCGTCAACCGCTACATCATCCCCGAGGAAGAGCGCCTTGGTGACTACGGCAATTCCGGCACGCAACGACTTCGGCGCGAGATCCAGGATCACGTCAAGGCGGCCGGGCTCTGGGCGCCGCACCTCCCCACGGAGTACGGCGGCATGGGCATCGGATTTATGAAGCACGCCTACATGAATGAGATCCTCGCCTGGAGCCCGTTCTCCAACCCGCTCTTTGGCGTCGTCGCGCCCGACTCGGGCAACCAGACCATCTTGATAAAATACGGGACGGACGAACAGAAGAAGAAGTGGCTGGAGCCACTCATCGCCGGTGAGATCCGCTCATGCTTCTCGATGACCGAGCCCGATGCGGCCGGCTCAAACCCCTACGCCATCCAGACGCGGGCCGTCCGCGACGGAGATGAGTGGGTGATTAACGGGCGCAAGTGGTTCACGTCCGGAGCTGTGGGCGCGGCCTTCGCGATCGTCATGTGCCGCACCGAAGACACGGGCGGCGACGGCGGCGTGCGCGAGAAGATGACGCAGATCATCGTCCCGACGGATACGCCCGGCTTCAACATCATCCGCCGCGTCCCGGTGTGGGGCCACGACTCGAACCACTGCGAGATCGAGTACAAGAACGTGCGCGTCCCGGTGACGAACCAGCTCGGCCGCACGGGCACCGGTCATCAGGCCGCGCAGGATCGACTGGGCGCCGGGCGCGTCTTCCATTGCATGAACAGCGTCGGCCAGATGTGGCGCGCGTTCGACCTGATGGTTCGCCGATCGATGGACCGAGAGGTGCACGGCGGCCGTCTCGAGACGAAGCAGTTCATCCAGGGCTTTATCGCCGACTCCTACATCGACATCATGTCGGCCAGGCTGATGACGATTCACACAGCCGAGGTGATCGAGTCAGGGGCCGACCCGCGCACGATCATCTCCGCGCTCAAGGTTCATGTCCCCGCCGCCTTCGAGCGCGTCGTCGACCGCGCGATCCAGGTGCATGGTGCGATGGGGGTCTCGGGCGACACACCACTCGCGGGGATGTTTACGGGCGCACGCACGCTGCGGATCGCTGACGGCCCGGACGAGGTACACCGCATCCTCATCGCCAAGAACGTGCTCAAGAAGTATCACGACGGCGCAAGCTGGGACTTTGGCGTGATGTAGTCAGGCTGCCGTCGCGTCCTTAATCACGAGCGCGATGACGCCGAGCGAGTCTGCGAGTTCCTTCACGTCCGGCCGGATCTGCTCTCCGTCCACACACGCGTCGACGTCCAGCCGCCGGAGGATTTCGGCGCGCCGATGCACGCGGCGCACGTCCTCGAGTTAACGATGCGTGAAAGTTAAAGCACGACAAGTACGTCGTGAGGCTCAGGCTGCCGATCGAACAGCCGTCGGTTCGCCCAGGCGGCAGCGTCTATCTGAAGAAGGTCGTCCCAGTCAGCATCCACGAGGTGATGCGAGGCGAATGCCGCGTTCACGCGGTCGACATCCGGGATGTGGACGCTCCGGACCTTCAGATAGCGGCGTCCGAGCCTGGCCGGCAGCCGGTTGCGATAGTCCATTTCATACAGTCTGCCCTCCAAATTGCCGAGCCGCACGACGATCTTGGGCAACTCCAGGAAGTCGTCGGCGAGGATGACGTTGCGCGCGCGGTCGCGGAGCTGCGGGTCGCGCTGCAGCTCTGCGATGAACGCCTCGATGTCTTCGGCGGACATGACCATGCGCACAGTGTACGCAGTGTATCCCCGGCTAAAGGGACGCGATCCGTTCCCGGAGGCCGTCGATTCGCGATTGCGCCTCGCGGAGTGTGTGTTCCATGCCCGCGACGACGTTCGCCGGAGCCTTCGAGCGGAACGTCTCGTTTGCAAGCTGCGCCGTGAGCCGGCCGGCGTGCGCTTCCGCCTCGGCGAGTTCCTTCGCCAGGCGCCCGCGTTCGGCTGTGGCGTCAACTCGCGGGAGGGCGACCGCCACTTCCGTGTCCGCCACGCGTTGGAAGGCGTACTCGCCTGGTGGCAGCGTTGCGGTTGCGTCGAGCACCACCGCCAGGACGCGCGAGGTGAAGTCCGTCGCTGCCAGTGTGCTTTCAAGTGCGGCAGTGTGATCGCCAGCGCGGAGATGCACGCCTGGCCGCGCCGACGCCGCGAGTTTGTTGTCCGTTCGCAGATTGCGGATCGCACGGTTGACTTCGATCACATGGGACATCGACGCGATTGCGCGGTCGTCCGCCCAGTTGCCGCCGCTCCTGGGGAACCAGGCAACGATAAGCGCGTTCGCCGTGTCGTCGTCGATGTGCTCGCGGAGCGCCTGCCAGAGTTCCTCCGTGACGAAGGGCATGAACGGGTGGAGGAGGCGCAGGCCGTGGTCGAGTACGTGCACGAGCACCTGCTTCGGACGCTCGTCGCCGTCGTTCAGGCGCACCTTGGCGAACTCGATGTACCAATCGCAGAACTCGCCCCAGAGAAAGTCTTCGATTGCGCGCGCGGCTTCGGCGAGCTGGTAGGCGCGGAGCATCGAGTCTACATCCGACTCCACCTGCTCCAGGCGGGCAAGAATCCAGCGGTCTTCGAGGGCAAACTCCGACTGATCCGCCGGATGGGGCCGGCGCACCTTCGCGTCGCCCACCTTGATGAGAACGAAGCGCGCGGTATTCCAGAGCTTGTTGGCAAAGTTACGGGAGGACGCGAGGCGTTCGTCGCTGTACTTCTGGTCCGCGCCCATGGCCGCGCCCGTGAGCACCGCGAGGCGGAAAGCGTCGGCGCCGTACTTCTCTGCCACCACGAGCGGGTCGACGACGTTGCCGCGCGACTTTGTCATCTTCTCGCCGTTTGCATCGCGGATGAGGCCGTGAAACAGGATTGTACGGAACGGCACCGACTCCTCGGGCCCACGCGCCCGCATGTTGTAGAGGCCAAACATCACCATACGGGCGCACCAGAAGAACATGATGTCGTAGCCCATCTGCATGTCCGTGGTGGGGTAGTAGTAGGCGAGGTCCTCGGAATCCTGGGGCCAGCCGAGGTCGGCGTGGGGCGCAAGTCCCGAACTGAACCATGTGTCGAGCACGTCCTCGTCCTGCCGGAGGCTGCCGCCACATTCGGGGCACGATGAAGGGTCGTCGACTCGCACCACAACATGTTTGTTCTCGCAG
>JBKKBS010000008.1:0-16740 GCA_046713815.1 Tepidiformaceae bacterium | reverse complement strand
TCGGGACAGAGGTTGCCCAGTTCCAGTCGAACGCCGGAGACGCTCGCGAGGCGCGCGTGGCTGAACTCCGCGGCAACTGCGTCCAAGGCGAGGGTGACGTCCCCGCTTGGTTCAGTCATCCGCCGATTGCTCACGGATTCGTCCTCTGCCCGGAAGACGCTCAGGGACACGCTGCGGTAATTCTGCCCAGACGCGTTGAGGATGGTCTGTAGCTGCCGAGCGGCGCGATGCAGACGAGCGCGGACGGCCAGCGGGGAGGCCCCGGGGGGGATGGAGACCTCCGCCGCCAGCGGCCCGTCGCTCACGCCGCCGATTGCGGCTTCACTCCAGGCGAGGGCGGGAGGCATGACGATGGGGACCGACCTCGCGCAACGCGCGGCTTCCCGCGCGGCGGCGCGGCTACTTGCGACCCCCGCGCGCACCGGCAGCCCCGACCACATGCGGGCGAACGCGGCAATCCTTTCGGCTGCCTGTGCTTCATTGCCATCAAGGCCCTTGGAGAGCGCAGACACGTCAAGTAACAGCTCCTCGCGGGACACGATCGCGACAATACTTGTCGCGCGACGACGGAGAATGGAGGCGATGGACTGCAATTCGTCGAAGCAGGCGCCGGCGTTATCCGGGAGGAAGGCCGCCTGGGGGCAACGCACCCGCGCCTGCGATGGCGTCATCCCGATTACCACTCCGCGAGAGGTGGCCTCCGTCGAAGCGCTGGCCACGAGGGCGGCATCTCCGGCCCCGGCAACCATGATTACCGGGCGCGACGCGAGTTCGGGCCGCTGGCGGCGGGCGAGGTGGATGGACAGGCGTGGGAACGACAGGCAGAGGACTCGCATCGCAGGTATCTCCAATGGGATGATGGCAGAATAGAACGTATGTTCTGATTCGTCAAGAGCCTGTCGCGATTCGAGGCTTCCCGTACACTCAATTGCGATGGCAATTCTGTGGATCGAGGAGCTGGCAGTCGCGGGCGTGGAGCGCGTGGGGGGAAAGGCGGCGAGCCTGGGCCGACTGCACCTCGCTGGCTTCGCCGTGCCGGCAGCGTTCGCGATCCCGGTCGACACCACGGAGTGTCTCCCTGATGAGACAGGGACGTGGCCGGCGGACCTCACCCACGTTCTCGCGGGGGCGCTCCACGCGTTGGCGCCGCACGGCGAACCGGTCGCCGTGCGCTCGTCGGCGGTGGACGAAGATGGAGCGACCGCATCGTTCGCGGGGCAGCACCTGACCGTCCTCGACGTGGCCGGTGAGGAGCGATTCCTCGAGGCGGTGGCCGCATGCCTGGCATCGGCACACTCGGAGTCGGCGGCGGCCTACCGGTCACACGCAGGCATTGGTGGCGAAGCCCGCATGGCAGTACTCGTGCAGCGGATGGTGCGCGCGGAGATTGCGGGCGTGGCGTTCAGCATCGACCCCGTCACGGGCGACGCCGGGCGCGTGGTGGTCGAAGCGGTCGCCGGTACGGGCGAGTCCCTGGTGAGCGGACAGACCGAAGCAGACCGCCTCGTCCTGTCGCGGCCCGGCCTCTCCATCGTTGAAGAACATCATCCATCGGCGCCGGTGCTGACCATCGAGATGGCGGCCGAAGTGGCGCGCGCCGCCATCCGCGCGGAGGAGACCTTCGGGCAACCCCAGGACATTGAGTTCGCGGTCGAGGCGGGGAAGCTGTGGCTGCTCCAGTCGCGGCCAATTACGACGGCCGTCGACGCCATGTCATCTGGCGGTTGGGTGAGCGAGTTCGATACGCCCACGAGCGCCGATGACCTCTGGACGAGCGCGAACGTGCAGGAGGTGCTGCCCGCCGTCCTCACACCGCTCACGATGTCGACCTTCAACGAGTACGTGCACAAGGCCTACACCGCGGGCTACCAGGATCTGAAGGTGCTGGACAGGGACGAGTGGCCCGTGTTCATCGGGCTGTTCTACAGCCGTGCCTTCCTCAACGTTGGCGCCACGCGCTTGATCGCCGAGCGCGTTATTGGCGCGGACCCGGACGGCGTCGAGCATCGCTTCCTCGGTGGGGAGATCGACCCATCGAAGCGCGCGAAGACGCATGGCCTCTGGAAGTACAAGCTCCGCACCATTCTGCCGATGCTGCGGATGTCGCTCGGCATCCACAAGGCGGGCGAGCGGATTGCGCGCGAGACCATGGCGATGGAGCGCAAGGTGCGAGCGGAAAATCCCGAGGCGATGTCCGGGCACGAGTTAAGTGCCCGCCGCAAGGAACTGTCAGAGTTCGTGGCCGGCACCTTCCGGGTCCACCTGCAGGCGAGCGGCTGCGCGGGTTTCGGGTTTGAACAGGCGGCGAAGCTCGTCCAGCCGGTGCTGGGGGACGAGACGGAGGGCACGATCCCGGCGCTCTTCAGTGGATTACGTGGTGTCGAGAGTGCGCAGATCGGGCTCGACCTCTGGGCGCTATCGCGGGCCGCGATCCGCGCGGACATTGGTGGCGAGGTTCGCGAGCCTGGTTTCGACCCGGCGGCTGACAACCTCCCGGCGGGATGGCGGAGCGCATTCGCGGCCTTTATCGAGCGTCACGGCCACCGCGGCGTGAACGAAATGGAGCCCGCCGCGCCCAACTGGCGGCAGGACCCCGGGCCGATCATCTCCGTCGTCCGTTCGTACCTCGACCTCCCCGAAGATCGGTCACCGGAGATGACATTGCGCCGCCAGGAGCGCGAGCGCCTGAGGCTCACCGAAAGCCTCGCGAAGCGCATGAACCCGCTGAAGCGGCGGTTCTTCCGCTTCCAACTGAAGCAGGCGCAGGCCTGGGTTTCCCGCCGCGAGCACACGAAGTCGGTGATCGTGCGGGGCACGCGGCTGGTCGACCATTACCTCCCGGAGGCAGGGACGCGGCTCGTAGCATCGGGCCAGGTCGCACTAGCGGACGACATCTTCTTCCTCACGGCCGTGGAGATGGATGCTGCCCTGGCCAGTGAGTCGACCGCCGACCTGCGGCCCACCGTGGCCCGCCGCCGCCGCGAGATGGAGCGTAACCGGCACGTCCAGCTACCGGAACGCTTTTCTGGGCGCCCGTCGCCGATCGACCACGACCTCTCTCACCACGCCGGCGACGTGCTCACAGGCACGCCTGTTAGTCCCGGGCTCGTGACTGGCCGCGCGCGTGTTATTCACGACCCCGCCGTTGACGATCCGATCCTGCCGGGCGAGATCCTGATCGCGCCGGTGACCGACGCGGGCTGGACGCCGCTCTTCGCGCTCGCCGCGGGCCTCGTCGTGGACATGGGCAGCGCCCTGAGCCACGGCAGCACGGTCGCGCGCGAGTACGGCCTGCCGGCCGTCGTGAACGTGCGCGGCGCCACTCGCAGGATCCGCACCGGCGACCTCGTGCAGGTCAATGGCAGCAAAGGAACGGTCACGGTCATCAAGAGCGGCGATGGCGCGGAGCCTGGTTGAGTCCAAAGGCCTAACTTCTCAGTCCAAATCGTGGCTCAACGTTCATCCACCCGGCGGAATTAGAACACGGCTTCGAGCGACCTCTGGGACGGCGCGGCGGAGCGGGCCCCTGCTTTGGGCTCAGAACTCCGGCCTTTGGGCTCTGCCTACGCGATGCCCTTTTCGGCGAGGAAATCGAGGATGTTCTGGACGGTGCGGATGTTCTCGGCGTCTTCGTCGCGGATCTCGATGTCCGCGTCGCTGGCGAACTCTTCCTCGATGGCGATGGTGAGGTCGACGATGTCGAGTGAGTCTGCGCGGAGGTCGTCGACGAGGCTCGCCTCGGGCGTGACCTCGTCGGGTTTCACCTTGAGTTGTCGGACCACGACCTCTTTCACGCGTTCGAACACGGTTGCCATGATTGGATTCTCCTGTTTCAAGCCTTGATACGCGGCGCTCGGACCGCGGAAGATTTTGCGTCGATGGCCGGGATGCTACGTCAGCCCTCGTATTTGCGAAAGACCACGCAGCCGTTCTGGCCTCCGAAACCGAACCCGTTGGCGGTGGCGGCGCGGACGGTCATCTTGCGGGCTTTCAAGGGCACGTAGTCGAGGTCGCACTGTGGATCCGGCGTCTCGAGGTTGATGGTGGGCGGGACGATGTCGTCGTGGCAGGCCATGACGGCTGCGAGCGCGCCCACCGCCCCGGCCGCTCCGAGGAGGTGGCCAACCATCGACTTGGGCGAGCTGATCGCGAGGCGGCCGGCCGCCTCGCCAAAGGCGAGCTTGATGGCGACGGTTTCGCCGACGTCATTGAGGGGCGTGCCCGTGCCGTGGGCGGCCACGTAGTCGATGTCTTCAGGCTGAAGGCCCGCGACTCGAAGAGCGGTGGTCATTGCCTGGGCGGCGCCGCTGCCGTCTTCGAGGGGCGCCGTGATGTGATATGCGTCCGCCGCCAGCCCTCCGCCGAGGAGCTCGGCATACACTCGAGCACCGCGCGCGAGGGCGCGCTCTTCGGACTCGACCATCAGGACGACGGCGCCTTCACCGAAGACGAATCCGTCGCGATCCAGGTCGAAGGGGCGGCTGGCGCCCTCGGGGTCATCGTTGCGACGGCTGAGCGCGCGCATGTTTGCCAGTCCGGCAATCGGCAGCGGGTGGATGGCTGCCTCGCTGCCGCCCGCGAAGACGACATCGGCCATGCCCGAATCGATCAACTGCTTCGCTTCGATAAAGGAATAGAGGCCGCTCGCGCAGGCCGCCACGCTCGCGAGCGCCGGCCCGCGCAGTCCCAGCGTCATGGAAACCTGGGATGCGCCCATATTTGGAGCCATCATGGGGATGTAGAACGGACTGACGCGGTCGGGCCCGCGTTCCAGCAAGACCTGCATCTCTCGCATCGTATCGATAGCGCCGCCCGAGCCGGTGGCGATCGCCGAAGCCGCCCGCGGCCGTTCCTCGTCGGTCAGTTGGAGGGCACCATCGTCCGCAGCGAGCTTCGCCGCGGCTACAGCAAACTGTGCGAAGCGCGACATGCGGCGCGCGGCCTTCGCATCCATGTAGTTGGCGGGTTCGAAGTCCTTGACCTCGGCGGCGATCTGGACGGGAAGGTTGCTCGCATCGAAGCGCGTGATGCGGGTGACGCCCGACTGGCCCGCGAGGAGGTTCTTCCAGAACTCGGGCGCGGTCAGCCCGATGGGCGTGATCGCCCCCAACCCGGTGATAACGGCTCGTCTCACGGGTTGCTCCGCAGGTTACTTGGCCTCTCGGAAGATGAGGGCGGCGTTGTGCCCCCCGAGACCGACGGAAGTGGACATGGCGACGCGCACTCTACGGCTCTTGGCCGTGTTGGGCACGTAGTCGAGGTCGCACTCCGGGTCGGGGGTGGTGTAGTTGATGGTGGGCGGCACCTTCTGGTCGCGGATGGCCATGACGCAGGCGAGCGCCTCGACCGACCCGGAGGCGCCCATACAGTGGCCCGTGATGGGCTTGACGGAGCTGATCGAGGCATCATAGGCGGACTCGCCCATGACCTCCTTGAAGACGCGTGTCTCCACGCGGTCGTTGAGAGGCGTGCCGCTGCCGTGGGGATTGATGTAGTCGATTTCCGATGGGTCGATCTCCGCCTTGCGGATTGCCGCCTTCACGGCACGCTTCAGCCCGCGGCCCGTCTCATGCAGGGCGATCATGTCGTAAGCGTCGTTCGAGCATCCGTAACCGATCACCTCGCAGTAGATCTTCGCGCCGCGCGCCTTCGCGTGTTCGTATTCTTCGAGGATCATCGCGCAACCACCCTCGCCCGCGACGAACCCGTCGCGGTTCAGGTCAAAGGGCTTGAGCGCCTTGGCGGGCTCCTCGTTGTTGCTCGCGAGGGCACGCATCGAGCACCAGGTGGCGTGGTACAGCGGGAGGAGAACGGACTCGGAGCTGCCGGCGATGATCGCGGTCGCGTCTCCGCGGCGGACCGTTTCGAACGCCTCGCCCAGGGAAGCGGTGCCCGTCGCGCAGGCGCTTACAACGGCCATATTCGGCCCGCGGGCACCGGTGGTGATGGCGATGTGGCCGCTGACGGCATCGGGGATAAAGTTCGCCACAAGGAACGGTGTAATCCGGCGCGGGCCCTTCTCGTCGAGGATGCGCTGGTGTTCGATGATCATGTCGGTGCCGCCGCCACCGGCGCTGAAGACGACGCCGATCTCGTCGGCGTTCTCCTCCGTTATCTCGAGCCCGCTGTCTTCGAGGGCTTCGAGCGCGGCGGAGACGCCGAAGGTTACGCCGCGGTTCATGTAGCGCTGCTGCTTCGCGTCCACGCGGTCACCAAGTTCGAAGTTTTTGACCTCGGCCTGGATGCGGACGGGGTAGGGCTCGGGGTCGAAGAGCGTGATCGTATCGATGCCGCTGCGGCCGTCGACCATCGCCTGCCACGTTTCCTCGGCGGTGTGGCCGACGGCGGTGACGGCGCCAACGCCAGTGACGACAACGCGGCTCGTCATGAGACGCCCGCGGCTTCCACGAGCTTGAAGTTATCGCTCAACAGCCCCTCGTAGTCGTCGCTGATGCTGAGACTGTTGAGGTTGTAATCGATGCGGCGCATGACCCGCGTAAGGACGTTGCCAGGACCGATCTCGATGAACATGTCCGCGCCCTGCGCCTTCATCAGCTCGACCGACTTCTGCCAGCGCACGCCGTTGAGAAGCTGGTCGCGGAGTTCTTCGTACACCTCGGGGTGTGTTTCGAGGAGGTCGGCGTGGACGTTACCCACGAGTGGGGCGTCGGGATCGCGCATGTGGAGCTTCTGGAGGGCGCGATTCATGCCCTCGCTCGCCTTCGCCATAAGGGGTGAGTGGGAACCGATGCTGATGGGCAGGCGCACGACTTTGCGGGCGCGGGCCTTTTCGGCCAGCTCCATCGCATGCTTGAGGGGGGCGAGGGCACCGGAAATCACGTTCTGGCCCTCGCAGTTCGCGGTCGCGAGGCCGACGTATTCGCCTTCGGCCCGGGCAGCCTCGGCGCAGATCTCGACGACCTGCTCTTCGGAAAGCCCGAGGATGGAGGCCATGCCGCCGGGGTGCTCACGGCCGGATTCCTCCATGAGGATGCCACGCTCCTTGACGAGCAGCAGGCCTTCGTCGAATCCGAGGGAGCCAGCGGCGACGGCGGCCGTGAACTCGCCCATCGAGTGGCCCGCGAAGAGCATGGGATCGAACTCGCGGTTGAGGGTCTGCCAGCGTTCGCGCAAGGCTTCGAGCCAGGCGATGGAGGTCACGAATGATGCGGGCTGGGTGTTGATGGTGGCTTCCAGCTCGTCTTCGGGGCCTTCGAAGCAGAGCTTCGAAAGAGGCGTTTCGAGCACCTCGTCGGCGCGCTTGAATACATCGCGTGCGGCCTGCGAGACCTTCGCGAGCTTCTCGCCCATGCCGACGTGCTGTGATCCCTGACCAGGGAAGAGGAGCGCCATCCGGCGCCACGAACTGATGGCCTGGTCCATACGAGGTGGTGCCTCCAACTGGCGGGCTCGTATGCAGCCCAGCCGGACGATGTGGATCGTATCAGAGGCCACGGGCTGGCAACAGGAAATGGGGGTTTCCGATTTGCAATTTCCAATTTGCGATGATCGCAGGGGGTGGTCGGGTAGCATGGCGCCGGAGGGCTCGCTGCCCGGAGGATTGCCACGATGGATTTTGCGCTGACCGAGGGGCAAGAACACATACGCCGGGAGGCGCGAGCGCTGGCTTCGCGCTTCGACGATGCCTATTGGCGTGAGTGCGACAAGGAACACCGATTCCCATGGGAGTTCTACGATGCGTTCGCGGAGGCGGGGTGGCTGGGCATCGCCATACCGGAGGAGTACGGCGGGGCGGGCCTCGGCATCACCGAAGCGTCGATTTTGCTGGAAGAGGTGGCGGCGTCGGGCGCGGCGATGAACGGCGCAACGGCGCTGCATCTGACGATTTTTGGCCTCAACCCCGTGGTAAAACACGGGAGCGAGGACTTGAAACAACGCACGATGCCGGCGGCGGCCGCCGGGAAGCTCCATGTGGCGTTCGGGGTGACAGAACCGAACGCCGGGTCGGACACGCCCTCGATCACGACGTTCGCGCGCCGTGACGGTGACCAGTTCATCATCAGCGGGCAGAAAGTGTGGACATCGAAGGCGAAGGAGTCGAGCAAAGTGCTCCTGCTGGTGCGGACGACCCCGCTGGCCGAGTGCGCGAAACGGACGGATGGCATGACGCTCTTCCTCGCGCCCCTGGACGAGGGCCATGTGACAATTCGCGAGATCGAGAAGCTGGGGCGTCACGCGGTGGATTCGAACGAGGTGTGGTACGACGAACTGCCCGTGTCCGCGGCCGACGTGGTGGGGGAAGTGGGGCGCGGGTTCCAGCATTTACTCGACGGGCTCAACCCGGAGCGCATCCTGATCGCATCCGAGGCGCTGGGCGTGGGCAAGGTGGCGCTGCGCAAGGCGACCGCCTATGCCAAGGAGCGGGTGGTGTTCGGGCGGCCGATTGGCCAGAACCAGGGCATCCAGTTCCCGCTGGCGGACTCGTACGCGAAGCTTGCGGCGGCGGAGCTGATGATCCGCAAGGCGTCGTGGCTCTACGACAATGGTCAGCCGTGCGGCGCGGAAGCGAATATGGCGAAGTATCTCGCCGCGGAGTGGGGCTTCGAGGCGGCGGACCGGGCGCTGCAGACGCATGGCGGCTTCGGTTACGCACGGGAGTTCAACGTCGAGCGCTACTGGCGGGAAGTGCGGGTGATGAAGATCGCGCCCGTCACGCAGGAGATGATCCTGAACTTCATCGGGCAGCATGAGCTGGGGCTGCCGCGGTCGTACTGAAGCGGGCCGTTAGCTGTTAGCTGTTGCCAGCTCCTTGGAGTGGAGCGCGGAGCCATTCTCGGCGAAGAATTGGAGGACCGCGTCCTTGAAACGCGGATCGCCGACGGCGCTGATGTGCGTGCGCCCCGAGAGGGTGACGCGCGTGGCATTCGGCAGACGCTCTTCGAGCAACCGCGTCCCGGGACAAAGTGGGTCGCGCGTGCCGACAACGATGAGGACCGGCTGCTGGACCTTGCTAAGGAGGGTGAGGTCGCGGACAGGCGGGCGCCCGCGGAAGACGCCGCGCCAGACGGCGTTCTGGGCGATGGCGTCGTAGTGGCGCACGAAGGCGGCCCAGGTCTTTACCACTCGCCAGAGGCTGCGTTTGAGTTCGGGAGGCTCATTCGTCTCTTCTTCCTGGCAATTCACGCGGCGGTCGATCGGGAAAGCGGCGCCCATGCCGCCGATGACGGCTGCGGAGAAGCGTTCGTTGTGATGTGTGAGCAGCTCCAGAGCCGTCATTCCACCCATGGAGTAACCCATGAGTCCGGCGTTCTCGACGCCCGCGTGATCCATCACCGCAAGCACGTCGGCGGCGAGGAGGGGGAGCGAGTACGCGGACTTGCGGTGAGGCTTCTCGCTGCGGCCGTGACCGCGAAGGTCGGGCACGATCAACCGGTAGTGGGGCTTGAGCGCGTCGAACCAGCCGGGGATCTCCCAGTTGGTACGGCCACTGGCGGTCCAACCGTGGACGAGGACGAGCGGTGGGCCATTGCCCACAACGCGATAACGGATCGTGACGCCTTTCGAATCTACTGATGGCATGAGGAAAGTGTAGCCTCGATTGCAACGCGGGCGTGACCGCCCTGGGCCTGGCGAGACGGCGATTTCGTTACGATTTGCGCCCGGTCGATGGTCAGCTTCAAGGTCGCGGTTCCAGGCCCGCGGATCGGATCAGGCGCGGGAGGCGGTGAAGGGGCCGGAACCGAAGGCGCCGAACTGGACGGTGCCTGAGAGGCCATCGCCTTCGTGGGCGCCTTCGAACTTGAGTTCCATGGGGCCCATAGCGCCCGTGAAGTTGGTGCTGAAGTTGATCGTCGCGCCGGCGGCGGTGCCCGTGACGGGCGAGTTACCCTGGGGCGCCTGGAACTCGCCCGAGAGGGTCGCCCCGTCCGCCTTGAGCATGAGCGTCACCTCGCGGTTGCCCATCGGCGTTTGCATCGTGAGGTTCCAGGTCCCGTCGACTGCCATGTGTGAACTCCTTATTGACGCCAATTGGACGCCGCGGGGAGGATGATAGCAGCAGCAGCGAACATCGTTCGAGTCGCCCAAGGACCATGCGGGGGTCGTACACTGGTCGCCCAAGGATCATGCGGGCGTCGTACACTGGTCGCTCGGAGGTCGCGACCATGGGTGAGTCGAACGGACACCAAGCGGGACTGTTCTCGGAGGAGGCGCTCGCGACGCTTTCGCGGGCGGTACACGCGTGGGAGGAGGGCCCGCTGGCGAAGACCCTATCGCGGCAGCCTGAACGCGAGGGCACGTTCGCGACCAGCTCGCAGCAAGTGCAACGCCTCTATACGCCGCTCGATGTCGCGGAGCTCGACTACAACCGCGACCTTGGCTTCCCCGGGGAATATCCGTTCACGCGGGGCGTGCAGCCGACGATGTATCGCGGGCGCTTCTGGACGATGCGCCAGTATGCGGGTTTCGGCACCGCCGAAGAGTCGAACCAGAAGTTCCGTTTCCTCTTGAGCCAGGGGCAGACCGGCCTCTCGGTGGCGTTCGACCTGCCAAGCCAACTCGGGTACGACTCCGACGACCCGATGGCGATCGCGGAGGTCGGGCAGGTGGGCGTAGCGATCGATTCGCTCTACGACATGGAGACGCTGTTCGAGGGCATCCCACTCGACAAGGTCTCGACGAGCATGACCATAAACGCCCCTGCAGCGGTGATGCTGGCGATGTACATCGCCGCTGGCGAGAAGCAGGGAGTGAGCAGCGAGCAGCTCAACGGCACCGTCCAGAATGATGTGCTCAAGGAGTACGTCGCGCGGGGGACGTACATCTTCCCGCCGGCGCCAAGCGTGCGCCTGGCGGCGGACATCATGGCCTACTGCGTGGAGCATGTGCCGCAATGGAACACGATCAGCGTGAGTGGTTACCACATGCGCGATGCCGGCTCGACGGCCGCGCAGGAGATCGGCTTCACCTTCGCCAACGCCTGCGCATATATGGATGCGGCGATCGAGCGCGGACTCGCGATCGATGAGTTCGCGCCGCGCATCAGTTGGATCTTCAACACACACAACAACTTCTTCGAGGAGATCGCGAAGTACCGCGCCCTGCGGCGACTGTGGGCGAAGCTGCTGAAGGAGAAGTATGGGGCGAGGGACCCGCGCTCGATGATGTTGCGGACGCACACGCAGACGGGGGGGAGCACGCTCATGGCGCAGCAGCCCGAGAACAATATCGTGCGCGCCGGCATCCAGTCACTGGCGGCCGTGATTGGCGGTGTGCAGAGCATTGCCCTGAGCTGCTTCGACGAAGCGCTTGCTCTGCCCACCGACGATGCCCAGCGCATGGCCCTGCGCACGCAGCAGATCATCGCCCACGAATCGGGCGTCGCGGACACGGTCGACCCGATGGCGGGGAGCTACTACGTAGAACATCTGACGAACGAGCTCGAACGGCAGGCGGTGGAGTACATGGACCAGATCGAAGCGCTGGGCGGCTCCGTGCGGGCGATCGAGACGGGTTGGATGCAGAACCAGATCGCGGACGCGAGCTGGGAGTACCAGCGTAAGGTCGACGAAAAGGAAGAGATTATCGTCGGGGTGAACGAGTATACGGAGGGTGGGGAGCAGCCCCCCGCGATCTTCAGCGTGGACCGGCGGCTGGTGGAGCACCAGCTCAAGCGGCTCGAACATCATCGCCGGGAGCGTGACGGGGCACGGGTCGAAGTGAGCCTGGCAGCGCTGAAAGACATGTGCCGGGGGACAGGGAACCTGATGCCGCCGATCCTGGAGGCTGTGAAGGCGTACGCCACGCTGGGCGAGATCTGTGATGCGATGCGGGAGGTCTTCGGGGAGTACCGGCCGGTGACGGTGATCTGACGCATGACTGTCGCGGCCCCCGGGTAGGGATTCCCCCGCCCCACGGCGGTGGAGAGGGGGAGCCTAGTGCGCCCATGGGAACGTATGAAAATAGTGAACTTAGCGGCTACCGCGGGCAGCGTCCCCTCACCCCCTCGACCCCCTCTCCATTGCGGTGGAGAGGGGGAGACGAACCCTCGTAGAGTGCCATTTTCAAGGGAGGGGAGTCAGTCAACAGGCGGGCGGTTGGGAGCGGGCATGCTTCTCGCGACACTCGCGGTGCAACTGGTCGCGTGCGGAAACGGGACCCCTGGAGACCCGTCTACGAGCGCTTCGCCCATCGGCGCCAGGAGCGCTACTTCCGACACGAAGTCCGGAACCGGGTCGCCAACGGCTGCCTCAATCCCGCCGACTTCCAAGCCACCGCTCACGGCTACGGCTGCGCCAGTCAGTCGGGTGCCGGATGCGGACGGGCGGCTGCGCGCGGCGGCTCGTGCCGGTGACCTCGTGGCGGTGCGGACGGCGCTGGCGGAAGGCGGCGACCCGAACGCCGGGGATAGTGACGGCGTAACGCCGCTGATCGCGGCCGCTTACGGGAACCATGTGGAGGTGGCCGAGGCGCTGATTAGCGCGGGCGGGGACGTGAACCGCAAGGATCGCACCATCCAGAGCGCGTACCTCATCGCCACCTCCGAGATCGGCGATTCGGGGCGGGCTTTGGCGTTTCTCCGGCTGATGTTGGCCTCCGGGGCAGATGTCAACGGCCTCGACAGCTTCAATGGAACGGGGCTCATCCGCGCGGCGGACCGCGGTTACCTGGAGATCGTGCGCGAGTTGCTGAAGACGAAGATCAACGTAGACCATGTAAATCGCCTGGGCTGGACTGCCCTCCTGGAAGCGGTAATCCTCGGCGGAGGCGACGCCCGGCATACGGAGGTCGTGCGAGTGCTGGTCGCCGCCGGGGTGGATGTGAACATTGCGGACCGGGACGGAGTGACGCCACTGGGTCATGCCAGCCGGCGATCGTACGCAGGTATGGTCGGCATCCTGGAGGCGGCGGGAGCAAAGTAGGCCCGATGGTGTAACAGTATCTTGCTGGCCCGAAGCATGGCACATAACAAAACCATGCCGTTTCGCCCAGATTTTACAGTGCGTTGATTTTTCTCCCCCGCGGGCGGCCTACGGTGAACGCGGATTCGACTGCCGTGTCCTCATCGCTCGCGGTTCGAAGCTGGTCAGCCAGCACTGCGAGACGATGGTAACCCAGTCCTCCACCGTATGACGCGTACGTCACGGCTGCGGCCAGATGATGGGGGGCAGGAAAGCACAAGGAGGCTATCAATGCGACTCTTCAAGCGAGGCGGTACGACCGCGGAGATCGAGGTGGCAACGGGCTGCCCGGTGTTCAGCGCGGACAACGAAGCGCTGGGATACGTCAAGGAAGTGGGAGCGGAGACTTTCCAGGTGGACGTCCCAATGGGCCAGGATTACTGGCTCAGCATCAACCATGTGCGGAGCTGCAACGACAAGGAACTCATCCTCGACTTCAGCAAAGGGGAGCTCGATGACTACAAGCTCGAAGGCCCCTCTGGCATCGAGAAGGCGCACGAAGCGCCCATCGAGAACGAGTTCGTCACGCAGGCTCACGGCTCAATCATCACCGACGAGGAGCAGATGCAGACGCGGGAGCGGATGGAACGCGAGATGGCGGAACAGCATCAGAAGCTGAACGACAACTAAGTTCAAACTCACGCAAGTGGTCTCGCCTCGCGGGGCGGGACCAACGCAGAACGCCCGGGCCTCCACCCGGGCGTTCTGCTTGCGCTGATCCCGTGATCATTGGGCGCGGGCCTGGCGCTGGCCTTTCTGTCGGGCGCCGAGTTCGACGCCGTTGGCAAGCCATTGCGCCAGGCCGGTGCGTGAGCGGCCGAACGGCGCGCCTGCGGCGGCGTAGCGTTGCATGATGGCGGTGGCGATCTGTCGAGCCGCGGCGTCCGGCTCGACGCTGGAGGTGCGGAGCGTTTCTCGGGCGCGGTTGAGGAGAGATGAGGCGCGTCGAAGAGAATGGCGCTGGTCTCCGGCGGACGCACGCGGAGCGTAGTCCACTTCGATGCTGACGAGGATGGCGGCGATCGCTTCGAGGAGTTCGCCGAGCAGTTCGCGGGTCTCGTCGTCCATGCACTCACGGTCGCGAGAAAGCGGGTTGCCGGACAACGGCAGGTAGGTGACAGGTGAGTGATCCCACCGGAATTGATACGCGCCTGATATACGCGGGAGGGGACAATTGGCCGACGGAGTGGTGGGCCCGGCGGGATTCGAACCCGCGACCTGCCGGTTATGAGCCGGATGCTCTGACCGTTGAGCTACGGGCCCCGGCAACAGTATAGATCGCCCGCCGACGGGGGGCGCGGGCGACCTCCTCCTGGCCGGTGCGTGATGACTACCCTTGCGGGGGGCGGCGGGGTTCGGTAATCCCGCTTGCGGCGAAGGAAGCGAGTTGTTCGGCCGTGTAGCCGAGGAGTTCGCCAAGTATCTTCGCATTGTCGGCGCCGGGGGCGCCACTGCCGCGCCAGATTTTGCCGGGCGTGGCGGAGAAGCGAGGGGCGACTCCGGTGCCACGCACATGGCCGACCTGGTCGTCGTCCCACTCAATGTGCACGCCGCGGGCCTTGTAGTGCGCATCCTCGGCGGAGCCCTTCGCGCTCTGGATGGGCGCGCAGGGGATACCTTCGCGATTGAGCGTCTCCAGCACGTCGTCCATGCTCCGTTCTTCGACCCAACCGCGGAGGAGGGCATCGAACTCCAGGCCGTTGACTTCGTTCACTTCCGTGCGCGCGCCAGCCCAGTATGGATCCGTGTGGTCGAGTTCGAGCACGCGACAGATCTTCTCGTGGATGGTCGTGGCGGCGCACGCAACAACCACGTTCCCGTCCGAGCATTGGTAGACGTCGTACGGTTGGAAGGCCGGTGACTTGTTGCCGCTGCGCTCGCGCACCATTCCGAGTTGGAAGTACTCGACCATTGTGCCGCCAAGGATCGCATGGATCGCCTCGAACTGGGCGACGTCGATCGACTGTCCCTGCCCGGATTCCCTGGCCCGGAGGAGCGCCGCAAGCGTGGACGAGAGGCAGAAAAAAGCGGTGATGTAGTCACCGATCCATGGCGCCGCGCGAGTGGGCGGAGATTCAGGAAAGCCGGTCTGGTACATGGTGCCGCCGAAGGCCTGGCCGATCATGTCGTAGCTGGCGCGGCCGAGGTAGCCCGGGTCGCCATCCTGGCCGTAGCCAGAGACATGGCAGATGACGAGCCGCGGATTGCGGGCGAGGACGATGTCGTCCGTGAGGCCCCATTTCGCGTACGTGCCCGGCCTCGAACTTTCCATCCAGATGTCGGCGCGCTCGGCAAGCTGTAGGAAGATCTCCTTGCCTTCGGGGGTGCCCATATCGATGCGGACGTTGAACTCGTTGCGGCGTTCGGCGACGAAGCTGGCGCTGACGGTGCCGTCCTTCGTGGGCAGGGAGAGGCCAACGGTGCGCCATATGTCGAGGACGTTGGGGTTCTCTACCTGGATGACCTCGGCGCCCCACTGAGCCGCGAGGGCGGCGGCGTAGGGTTGGGCGATGACGGAGCCGGTGGAAAGGAGCTTGACGCCCTGCAGGGGGCCGAAGTTTTCGGGGACGAGGGTGTCTGCCATGTGGCTGTCTCCATGCCGATGGGGCGGGGGGAAACATAGAACGAGCGGTCACGGATGGGAAGGGGTCGGTCTTCGGCTAAGATTGAGACATGTCAGACGCACACGCCCCCTCACCCCCCGGCCCCCTCTCCACTGCTGTGGAGAGGGGGAGTCGTCGTGGGAGCGGAGCGGCCAAGCGGCCACCCGCCCTCATCGCCCGGGTAGGGATTCCGCCTCTCCCCGTGGGAGAGGGGGAGAAGGCGCTGGGCGGCTGATGGCGGCGTACTCGGCGCTGGTAATGGAACACTTCGAGCATCCGCGGAACGCGGGGGAGCTTGAGGACGCGGACGGGGAAGCGACGACGGCGAACCCGGTGTGCGGAGACCGCATGCGCGTCACGATCCGCGTGGCGGAGGGGAAGAGCGGTGAGGTGCGCTGGCAGACGCGGGGCTGCCCGCCGGCGATAGCGACGAGCTCGTTTGCGAGCGAGATGGTGCGCGGGTGGACGCTCGCGGAGGTGGAGGGACTGACGCGCGAGGCGATCGCGGAGGCGATCGGGGGGCTGCCAAAGGACAAGGTGCATTGCAGCGTGCTGGCCGCGGACGCGCTCAAGGCCGCGGTCGCCGATTACCGGTCGCGGGGCCTGAGCCCCGGGATTGGGCATTAGCGCAGCGCGCCTTTATTATTTCGCGGAGACAGCCCGGACGGGCTGCGACTGAATGAGACGCTTCCCGGAGTTGCCATGCTGGCCGTCGCACTGCCTTTCCTGATCAGCGCCAACACGCTTGCCGTCGTCCTGCTCATGGTGTTCATCACCTCGAGCGTGCTCTTTATGATCCCGGCGATGGCAATGCGCGGGGGGGCGCAGTTCGCGTGGTTCGCGGGGGCGAGCTTCGCGCTGACGGTGGAGATCGTGGTGTTCGTGACGCTCGTCGTGCTCACGAGCCGGGGCGCCATTTTCTAAGCGTCACATTTTACAGCCGGTTTACACGGCGCCGTTCACCTGGCATTGACACGCCTTCCGCCCCGGGCCTACCTTGCCCGCATCTGTCGTGGGGGGGGCGAGGGGAAGGAGCGAGCCGCGATGAAACAGGATGGGGCGAGACTGGCGCCTGCTGAGATCGTTAGCGTGCTGAGGGCAATGCATGTGCGGCACTTGCCGGAAGACATGCAGCGCACGATTGCAGCGAGGCTCATGTCCGGTTCCAGCGTGGAGGCCGGGCACCGGCTGTTCGTGTCTGAACGGACGTTTCGCGA
>JBKKBS010000007.1:0-3173 GCA_046713815.1 Tepidiformaceae bacterium | reverse complement strand
CGTTTAGTCGGCGGCGCCCCCGGTCACGGGGATGATGGCGCCGGTGGTGTAGCTGGATGCGTCGGAGGCGAGATAGAGGGCGGCGCCTACGATTTCGCTTGGCTCGCCGCCGCGCTGGAGCAGGATGGTGTCCTTGGCCCGCTGCTGGAAGGCGTCGAGGTCCCAGGCTTTGGAGATGTCGGTGAGGAAGGCGCCGGGGCGGATGCAGTTGACGCGCACTTTCGGCCCGAAGTGATGCGCGAAGCCGACGGTCGCCGCTTCGAGGCCCGCTTTCGCGGCGGCGTAGGAGATGACGTTCATGCGTGGATGCACGGCCGCGGTGCTGGAGACCATGATGATGGAGCCGCCGTTGCCTGCCGCCATGCGCGTGCCAACCATCGCCGTCAGCCGAAACGGCCCCTTCAGGTTCACGTCAAGGACCTTGTCATAGAGAGCTTCGGTAACGTTGTTGATGTGGTCGTAGATGGGGGACATGCCGGCGTTGTTGACGAGCACATCGATCGTCCCGAACTCGGCGTATGCCGTCTCCGCGAGCTGCTCGACCTGGCCCCAATCACCGACATGGCAGGCGACGGGCAGCGCCCGGCGGCCGGTCGTCGACTTCACTTCGTGCGCGAGTTCCACGCAGGCGTCCATCTTGCGGCTGGCGATGACTACGTCGGCCCCGGCGTGGGCGAAGGCGAGCACCATCTCCCTGCCGAGGCCGCGGCTGCCCCCGGTAACGACGGCAACCTTCCCGGTGAGGTCGAAGAGCTTCTCATGCACGAACAGATCCCCTATGCGCCTCATGCGGATGATCCGCGGACCGCGACAGGAAACCCTGGCGCGCGGCCGAGGCGCGACGAATAGTAGTACTGCCGCATCCTACGCGAACTTGTCCTCCCTTGCTCTGTCGCTGCTACGCCGGCAAGCAAGTCGAGATCCGGGCCTACCCAGACGGGCGCGCCGAGGTCTCCTCCATGACCGTGTGCTGGCCACTCGCCCCTTGATCCTAAGCAAGCGCGTCCGTCCCCCACAGAGGCCCGCCTCACGCTCTGCTCCACGGCCCCCGAGCACGCCCGCGCCACCAGCCAAACCCTGGAAGCCACCCGCGAACCACCCATGGCGCCAACCAGCCGTACTGACAAAATCACGAAACACTTAACCGACTGAATCACTGAGCAGTAACACATCCAATCGGCGAATCCAACGTAAAGCAACGCTGCGGGGGCTTAACCGGGACGATAGAATGCGTTGATATAATCCCCGCACGCCACCAATTGCCCCGGCTGGCGGGGCAGTACCTGTGCTTATGGAGATACCCGCTCGTGGAAGACCCGAAAGTTGTCGCTGAACGCATCGTTGCCAACGTCGAAAAGGTGATTGTCGGCAAGGAACGGGAGGTGCGGCTGGCGGTCACCGCGCTTCTCTGCGGTGGGCACATGCTCATCGAGGACGTGCCCGGCGTGGGCAAGACCATGCTGGCGCGCGCCATCGCCGCCTCCACTGGCTGCCGCTTCTCGCGCATCCAGTTCACCCCCGACCTCCTCCCCTCCGACGTCACCGGCGTCTCCATCTACAACCAGAAAACGAGCGACTTCGAGTTCCGCGATGGCCCTATCATCGCCCAGATAGTGCTCGCCGACGAGATCAACCGCGCCACGCCGAAGACCCAGTCCGCGCTCCTCGAAGCGATGGAGGAGCGCCAGGTCACCGTCGATGGGGTAACCCACAAGCTGCCGCAGCCGTTCCTCGTGATGGCGACGCAGAACCCGATCGAGTACGAGGGCACCTTCCCGCTCCCGGAAGCACAGCTCGACCGCTTCCTCATCACCATCAACCTCGGTTACCCCAGCCCGACAGACGAGATCCTTGTGCTTGATGCCCAGCAGTTGACGCACCCGGTGGAGACGCTCCAACAGGTGACCGATGCAGGCGAGATCCTCCAGTTGCAGCGAGCCGTGAAAGAGATCTACGTCGACCCGCTGATCAAGCAGTACATCGTCCAGATCTCTAACGCCACGCGCGAGCACGAGTCCGTCTACTTGGGCGCGAGCCCGCGCGGTTCGCTAGCAATGTTCCGCACCTCGCAGGCGAAGGCGTTGCTCGAGGGCCGCGACTTCGTCACCCCGGATGACGTCAAGGAGTTGGCGCTCGTCACCCTGCGCCACCGCATCCTTCTCAGCCCGGGTGCGAAGGTGAAGGGAAGCACCGCCGCCGATGTCGTCGCCGCCTGCCTCACGCGCGTGCTGGTGCCCGGCGCGCGGGCGCGAGCGTAGGATTCCCGCTGATGCGCCGATTTGTCCGCTCCGCCCTTTCGCCCGAACGCAGGACCTTCACGATGGTGATGATCTTGCTCGGGTTCTCGGCATTCGCGGCTTTCGGCACCGGCTTCTGGCTGCTCTTCCGCCTGACGTACGTGCTTGCACTGGCCATCCCCGCCTGTTGGGCGATCACCTGGTACAACACCCGCCATCTCGACGTCCTCGTGGAGCGCCGCACCGAGCGCGCACAGGTGGGCCAGCACGCCCAGGAAGTGATCGAGATCCGCAATCGCGACCTCTTCCCCAAGCTCTGGCTCGAAGTAGAGGACCCGAGCGATCTGCCCGGTCACCGCTCGCGGCGAGTGATCGTCGTTCCGCCCCGCCGCAGCCGCAACTGGTTGGTCGACACACCGCTCTTGCGGCGCGGTCTCTACGACTGGGGACCGGTGCGCGTCGTCGCCACCGACCCGCTCGGCATCTTCCGGCGCGTGCGCCATTACGGTGGCCGGCAGCAGATCCTTGTCTATCCCCCTGTCGTTGACCTCCCCCATTTCCATGCGCCGCCGGCCAATCTTCCGGGCGAGGGGCGCTTCCGCCGCCGCACCCATTACGTCACCCCGAACGCCTCGGGGATCCGCGAGTACGCGCCGGGTGACGCCTTCAACCGGATCCATTGGCGCAGCACCGCCCGCACGGGCGAGATGATGGTGAAGACCTTCGAACTTGACCCCGCGAGCGACATCTGGGTGCTGCTGGATCTAGAGAAGCGCATCGCCGCTGGCGCGGGCGAGGAAAGCACGGAGGAGTACGGCGTGCGCATCGCCGCCAGCATCTGCCGCCATTTCCTCGTCCAGAACCGCTCCGTGGGAATGATCACGTTTGGGCGCGACCTGCGAGTGATCGAGCCCGAACGCGGCACGCAACAGATGA
>JBKKBS010000006.1:0-9288 GCA_046713815.1 Tepidiformaceae bacterium | reverse complement strand
GAGATGGACGGATTCGATACCGGCACCAACGTCATCGTCATCGCCGCCACGAACCGCCCCGACATCCTCGACCCCGCCCTCCTGCGCCCGGGCCGCTTCGACCGCAAAGTCATCCTTGACGCACCAGACGTCAAGGGCCGGGAGGCGATCCTCGCCGTCCATACCAAGGGCAAGCCCATCGCCGATGACGTCAAGCCCCACACGCTCGCGAAGTCGACCCCGGGCTTTAGTGGCGCCGACCTGGCGAACCTCGTCAACGAAGCGGCCATCCTCGCCGCTCGGCGCAACAAAAAGATCATCACCATGAGCGAGTTCGAGGAGGCGGTTGACCGTGTCATCGCCGGCCCTGAGCGCAAGTCGCGCGTGATGACTCCGCACGAAAAGAAACTCACCGCGTATCACGAGGGTGGCCACACCGTCGTCGGCCACTTCATGGCCAAGCACGATCCGCCCCACAAGGTCACGATCGTTTCGCGCGGCATGGCCGGTGGCTACACCCGCTTCCTCCCGGACGAGGAGTCCCACTACAAAACGCCCGCCATGTTCCGCGACCAGCTCTGCACCGCCCTCGGCGGCCACGCAGCGGAGGAGCTGATCTACGGCGAAGCGTCCACTGGCCCCTCGAACGACATCGAGCAGGTCACGCGCATCGCCCGCGCCATGGTCACGCGTTGGGGCATGAGCGAGCGCCTTGGCCCCCGCACGTTCGGCAAGACCGACGAGATGATCTTCCTCGGGCGGGAAATCTCGGAGACGCGCAACTACTCGGAGAAAGTCGCCGAGGAGATCGACGACGAGGTTCGCCGCCTCATCGAGGAAGCGCAGGAGCGTGCGCGCAACGTCCTCAAGGAGCGTCGGCCCCTGCTCGATAAGCTCGCCGCCGTCCTGCTGGAAGTCGAAACCCTCGAAGGCGAACGCCTCACGAAGCTCCTCAACAGCGACCCGAGCGAGCCGTGGACAATTGAGGAGTACGAAAAGGAACAGCCCGCCGCACCGCCGCCGACGCCAGAAGAGCCTCGCCGCCCCGCCTATGAGCCGCCCAAGACGCCTGGCCTCGCGTGGGAAGGCGGCAGCCAGGCGACCATCAAGCCGCCGGACGCATAGGTTGTCCACACCAAACGAGTGACTCCCCTCTCCCACCGGGAGAGGCGTTGGGGGTGAGGGCGGGATGTCGCTCGCCCGGTGTGCTTCGCCGTTCAGAACCTCGGCTTGCAGCGACACGCGCTGGCCGGAGTTGCGCCCTCGGCCCGGACGGTGTCTCGTGATGCCATGGACCCCGTAGCGACACGGACGCGGATCGAGGCACTGGCAGGGGACGACGGTTTCGCGCTTGTGCGCTTTGCCCGCGCGGAACTGCTCACTGAAGCGCGCAAGGCCGCGCAGGCGCGCCGCGACGACGGCGCCCTGGCCGATATGGGCTGGATGACGGAAGAGTGGCTAGACCGCTCGACCAACCCGGAGGCGTTCCTCAGCGGCGCGCGTACCGTCATCCTCCTCGCCCTGCCCTGCCACGCGGATGACCCTCCCGACGTGGGCCCGCCTGTCTCCCGCGGTCGCGTCGCGCGCTACGCCCGTGGGCGGGACTATCACCGGGTCTTCGAGAAGAAGCTGCGACGCATCGCTCGCGCCATCCGCGAGGAGTTCGATGCTGGCGCGCGCGCGACCGTGGACTACGGCCCGCTCCTGGAGCGGCCATACGCGGCCCTGGCAGGCCTGGGATGGCTTGGCAAGTCTACCATGCTACTGGCGCCGGGCTTCGGTCCGTGGGTGCTGTTGGGGGCCATAGCTACCACTCTGGATCTGCCCTTGGACGAGCCCCTTCGCAAGAGCTGTGGGTCGTGCAAGCGATGTGTGGTCGCATGCCCCACGGGCGCCCTCGGCAGCGACGGGAACGTGCTTGATGCGCGCCTCTGCATTAGCTATCACACGATCGAGAACCGCGGCCCCATACCGCGCGAGCTGCGTGCAAAGTTTGGCGATTGGGTGTTCGGTTGCGACGACTGCCTCGATTCCTGTCCCGTTGGGGCGAACCGCATGGAATCGCATGCGGACCTTGCGCCCGCCTCGCTCGATGACGCGCGACCGGACCTCCGCGCGCTGCTAGCTCTCGACGAAGCGGCCTTCCAGGAGCGCTTTCGCGGGCGCGCAATCACGCGCGCGAAACGCGATGGGCTCGTGCGCAACGCTTGTGTCGCCCTTGGAAACGTCGGCGGAGAACACGACCTCAACGCGCTCGTCAACGCCCTTGACGACGGCTCCGCGCTTGTCCGGGGGCACGCCGCGTGGGCGATCGGGCGCATAGCGGCAAGGCATGAATCTACCCGGACCGGAGCTGCGGTGCGCGCGCTCGAACGGAAACGCGTCACTGAGCACGACGCGTCCGCAGCCACGGAAATCACCCTGGCCATCGAAGACGCGCGCGCAACCGTTGGGGAATTGATACCCATTCGACAGGATAGAGAGCCCGGCGGAAGCCCCGTAGACGGTACTCTGGGTGTATGACGGCATTGAACGTCGAGACCAGGGTTGGCGGGCGTTACCGGCTCGAGCGCCTGATTGGCCGGGGTGGCATGGCCGAGGTCTGGCTCGCGGCTGACGAACGTCTCGGACGCCCGGTGGCCCTGAAGTTCCTGGACCCTTCGCTGGCCGACGAACGCGACTTCGAGCGCGAGACCGGCATCCTCGCCGGTCTGCGCGACCCACACATCGTCACCGTCTACGACGCCGGGCAAGAAGACGGGCGCCGCTTCATCGTCATGGAGTGGGTGGACGGAGAGTCGCTCCGCGAGCGGCTTCAGGCCACTGGCACCCTGCCCCTTCGGGATGTGGTCGCAATCGGCGCCGCAACCGCATCCGCGCTCGCTCACGCCCATGAGCGCGGCATCTTGCACAACGACGTGAAGCCCGAGAACATCTTGCTCGACGCGAGGGAGGACGCCCGCCTGACCGATTTCGGCGTGGCCCGCGTGACGGGCGACACTGTCGCCCCGGGAGACGCAACGGAGCTGCTGGGTACGGTCGCGTACGTGGCTCCCGAAGTGCTCCAGGGCGCTCCCGCAGGCCCTGAAAGTGATGTCTACGCACTGGGCACGACAATCTTTGAGGCGATCTCCGGTCGCCTCCCCTTCGACGCTCCGTCTAACGCGGCACTCGCCGGACAGAAGCTCAACGCCCAGCCACGGCCGCTGGAAGAGCTTGTCCCATCGATCCCCGCCAGCCTTGCAGCCGTCATCGCGTCGAGCCTCGCGTTCTCGCCAGCGGACCGTCCCGCCGCCCGCGACTTCGCGGCGGCGCTGAAGGGCACGCCATGGGAGGATACCGTGGGCGCCGCCGCCATTGCGCCGTCCCTGCTCACAACGGGCGTTTCCCGGGTGACGCAGCCGATCCGGCCGATGCACAAGGCGGCCGCACTACGCTCACGCGAAGCCCACGCACGGCGGTTGCCCCCACCGAAGCGCCTGCTCCTCGCAGCCGTGTTCGGCGGCGCCGCACTCGTCGTCGTAGGCGGCCTCGCACTTGCCCAATCTGACGGCCGCGATGACAACAGCGCGGGGCCTACACCCTTCGCGAATTCGGGCGCCGCTTCCACGGCCGACGGCACTCCCACGCCGGCACCGTTGTCAACGGAGCCCGCGCAGCAGGTCGCCCCGCCCACCACCAACGGCGACGACGATAACGACGACGACAAGGACGAAAAGGCGAAGCCGGGCCGCGGTCGCGGTGGCCGATAACGGCGCGAGCTTCTCCCGTCATCGGAGGTCTCTGCCTCAGCCCGACAGTGGGCCGAAGCAACCAGCGTGGACAATCGTCCACGGCTGCGTAACCTCGCCGTCAGTCACGGTTACGCGTCGAGAAATTCCTGTAGACGGCCGTTAAGGTTCGCGCGGAAGAACGTGGCCTTCTTGAGGTTGTCGACGTACTCCTGGACCTGGAGCTTGCGGAGTTCCTTGAGCTTCGCCTGGCCGGCCTCGGCGTTGTCCCGGCCGCCACCGAGGAGGATGACAAGCGGCTCATGAACGGCAGGATCCACCCAGTCCTTGACCAAGCGCGCTTCGGCCTTGCTGAAGTAGAGGTTCTGTTCTTCGCGCCGCTCGGGCAGCTTGAAGAGGAAGTGCTTCAGGCGGTCGACATGATATTCGATGATGCGGCCGCGGTCCTGGGCGCAGAGCCGGTACATGTCCTGCTCTAGTTGGTTCTGGGCGATGAGGTCGCCGTTCCGGAAGAGCGTGAGGAGCATGCTGTCTTGCACGAACATGTTGCAGGCAAGCTCCGGGAAGCTCCGCGCTTCTTGGATGACACGGCTGTAGTCTGTCGGCGCCTGGAGCCCCAGCCCGCCGCCGTTCGCCAGCGCGCGCTTGCGGAACGTCTCCGTGTGGCGTGCGAGGTCGTAGATCACCGTCGAGAGGAAGAACTTGAGTTCGTGATAGCCGTAGCTGATCTCGGGCAACCAGCCCGATATCACCGCGCCCTGGTAGTAGG
This sequence comes from Tepidiformaceae bacterium, assembly GCA_046713815.1. Taxonomy (GTDB): domain Bacteria; phylum Chloroflexota; class Dehalococcoidia; order Tepidiformales; family Tepidiformaceae; genus JBBDMZ01. The sequence continues at coordinate 4,809 of JBKKBS010000006.1, read as the reverse complement.
CGCGGTCGCTGAGCTCGGTCATGAGCTGGCAGACGGCCTTCTCGATGTCGTCGGGCAGCTCCTCGAGGCTCTGCCAGCGAAGGTCCGTCGAAGACACCCAGCGGTCGCGGATCGCGATCTCGTACAGCGGTACGACACAATCGGCCCAGATCAGGGACTTGTCGAAGATCGTGTAGCCCATGTCCTCAACGACAGCGCTCGGGAAGGAACCGCGAGCGATCTCGGACCGGTTGGTCCAAACGTCGGGGATGTCGCCATAGGTGCCGACGTTGAGATCGCCGATGGTGAGGCCGAGATCCTTGTCACTCGCGCGCGCCTTGATGCCCCATTCCGTGGGGACGCGCATCCAGTTGAATTCCGGGCGGAGCATAGACCCGCCGGCGAGGAAGCCCTTGGCCGTCGGGCCGTCGACGCCTGCGCGCAACGCTTGCCAGACTTCCTGGAGGGTGTGGCCCTGGGAAAGCGCCATCTCGATGAGCCCTACTTCCCAGCCGAGCTCGCGGGCCTTGTCGCGAGCCTCCTGGGGGACGTCGAAGTCCCCGAGGGGTGCGGTGTGGAGGGCTTCGGCCGCGCGCTTAAGCGCTTCACCTGTGGACATGGTTCACCTCTGGCTGGGAGTGACGAAATCCCCTCGGTATGGGTCGAGGGGATTGAGGGAATCCGGTTGGGCTACTCCGGGTCGACGAACTGGGCCATCAGCGGCCCGAGGCGCTGTCGGCGGTCGCCCAATCCGGCCACTTCAAGCCGGTGGACGTACTCGTTGATTTGCCGCTTGCGCAGCAGCAGGAACTTCTGCACGCCTTCATCGAATTTGTCGACGCCGCCCCCGAGGAGGATGCAGAGCGACTCGAAGACGGGCGGGAAGGTCACATCGCCGGAGCCACCACCGGCAGCATCGCCTTCCGCCTTGTCGAGGTAATGATGGATCTCCTCGCGGCGCTCCGGCTCGGTATCGAGCACGTACTTCAGATGCATGACGCCGAAGGCGAGGTGGCGCGATTCGTCCTGCGCGCTCATGCGGAAGATCTTCTTATCCGCGTCCGTCTGGCCGATAAGCTCACCCATGCGGAACATCGACTGCACGAAGCCCTCGGCCTGGACGTGCATGAGGACAGACATCTCGGTGAAGTCGCGCGCTTCGATGAGCGTACGGAGGCCGAGGCCGGCGCCCTGGGCGAGGAGGCCGCCGCCGTTGGCGAGGGCACGCTTGCGGAAGACATCCGTGTGGCGCGCCTCGTCCATGATCTGGGACATGAGGAAGAGACCCGCTTCGAAGTCCTGGGCGGAGACGAAGGGGAGCCACTGGCCGGGAACATCGCCGGCGATGAACTCGACTTCGGTAAGCATCGTGCAGAGCTGGCACATGGCGCGCTCTATCTCTTCCGGGAGGTCTTCGAGCGTGTCCCAGGGGATGTCGCGGGCGGAGGACCACTGGCGCTGCGTGGCCTCTTCGTAGAGCATCACGCAGTTCTCGGACCAGACATCGGCTTTCGACCCGTAGTTGGGGCCGAAGCGCTGCGCGCCAGGCCGCGGGACCGCGCCGCGCATGCGGTAGGTCATGTCGCCCTTACCGCGGGCAGCGTCGCCATAGCGGCCGAGGTTGATTTCCTTGAGCGTGAGGCCCTTCTTGCCGGGCGTGGCGGAATGGGCGTCGTCGTAGAGGTTGAGCCAGGAGAGGTCGAGACCGGATTCAATAACGGGGTTCGCAACCATGCGGAAGTTCCTCCAGAGATGCGTTGGCAGGGTTAGTCTAATCCCAAGGAGTGATGCTGTGAAGCGGCATTTACCGCAGGGTAAGTTCGCTTTGGACAAAAATAAGGATTGTCACGCCCTGACACCCGCATGCCACCCCTTATCAACCCCGCGCGAACGGTCGAACATCGTGATAGAAAGGTGGTCATCCAATGCGGCAGAAAATGGAAGCGTGCCCCCACGAAGCAGCGACAAGGGCTTCGAAATGTGAAGGCTGCTGCGCCAGCAGCGGCGGGCTCACGCCTTTGCGTCACCGCCTGGTTGGCATCCAGGGCCGGACTCGTCGACCTCGTCGATCCCCAACGCCCCACGACCCTCGCCGATCTGAGCCGAGAGCTGCGCGCCGCCGCATAGAAATTTGCCCATCCGATAGGTTACCTCCCCGGCCTCGGAAGATCGTCCGCACGCAGAGATCGAGCCCCTGCCTTGACCGCGAAGCGGCGAGAGAGCGGTCGAGAGGTAAGGGGTCACAGCAAGCTTGCCGGGTCCACGTCCACTGTCCAGCCTTCGCCAAAACGCATCTCCGCGACCAGCGCCGCGGGATTGCGCCCCCGCATCAGGATCTGCCAGCGGTACTCGCCCCGCAGCCGCACAATGTACGCCGGTTGCGGGCCGAGGATATCCGGCTCCGCGCGTCCCGCCGCATCGCGCCGCAACCGCAAATCCTGCGCCACACGCGAGGCCTCCAGTAGTCCCTGCTCCTGCTTCCGGTGACGGTACACAAGCCGCACCAGCCGGTTGAACGGGGGATACCCGGCCCGCCGCCGGTGCGCAATCTCCTGCTCGTAAAAGGCGCGGTAGTCGTGCGCCGCCGCGCAGGCGATCGGCGCGGCCTGCGGGTCATAGGTCTGGAAGAACACCTGCCCCGCCCTGTCGCGCCGTCCCGCGCGCCCCGCCACCTGCGACAGCAGCTGGAAGGCCCGCTCGTGCGCGTGATAGTCGGGGAGGCTTAATCCAACGTCGGCGTCGACGACGCCCACCACCATCATCTGCGGCAGGTCCAACCCCTTGGCAAGCATCTGCGTCCCCACCACGATGTCGATCTCCCGCGACTCCAGCGCGGCCACCATGCGTTCGTGGCTGCCCTTTTGCCCCGACACGTCGCTGTCCCAACGAGCCACTCGCGCTCCCGGAAACGCGATCCGCGCTTCCTGTTCGATGCGCTGCGTGCCCACGCCGAACGGCCGGTACTTGCGGCTCTCGCAGCGCGGGCAGCGCTCCTCCAGCTTCTTCGCTCGCCCACAGTGGTGGCAGACGATGCGCGGGTTGAGCGCGTCCGCGAGGTCCAGGCTCATCGCCACCTCGCATGACGGGCACGTCGGCACGTAGCCACAGTCGCGGCAGAGCAGGAAGCGCGCCGACCCTCGGCGATTCACGAAGAGGATCGTCTGCTCCCCCGCCCGCAGCGCCGTTCGCACCGCGCGTGCCAGCGGCACACTGAAGACGCTTCGGTTGCCGCTCTTTAGCTCGTTCCGCATGTCAATGACCATGATTTCGGGCATCACGCCCGTCCGCGCGCCGCCCTCGCCATCGGGCGAGACGCGCGAGCCCAGCTCCACCCGCCCGAGCAAACCGACCTCCGACTGGTGGTACGTCACGATGTCCGGTGTCGCGCTCCCCAACACCAGCGTCGCTCCCGTCAGGCGCGCCAGTTCGGTCGCCGCTTCGCGGGCGTGGTAGCGCGGCTGGGGGTCGGACTGTTTGTAGGTCCACTCATGCTCTTCGTCCAGCACGATCAACCCAAGGTCGCGCACGGGCGCAAAGATCGCGCTGCGAGAGCCGATCACGACGCGCGCGCCGCCGGCCTGGATGCGGTACCACTGGTCGTACAGCTCACCCACGCCAAGCTGTGAGTGCACCACCGCCAACGTGTCCCCAAACCGCTCGCCATAGCGCCGCAACGCCTGCGGCGTGAGCGAAATCTCCGGCACCAACAGGATCGCGCCCTTTCCCGCTGCCAACGTCCGTCGCACGAGGTCGAGATAGACCTCGGTCTTGCCAGATCCGGTCACCCCATGCAGCAACCACCCGGATCCGTTGGCCGCCGCGATCGCTTCCGCCGCGGCCGACTGGTCAGGCGTAAGCTGGAGTTCAGTCAGCTCGGCGAATGCCCGCCCGGCCACCGGGTCCCGCTGCACTCGTGCCTCGTAGTCGCGCACCCATGCTTGTGCGACCAGGGTGCGCATGTGCGACGGCATGGCCCCGAGTTCGCGCAGCTCCTTGAGTCGCACATCACCCTGGTCGCCGAGGTGCGTCATCACCCGCGCAAGCACTCGCTTGCCGCCGGTCGCCATCTCATGTGCCGCGGCGTACGCCTCCGGGGCCGATTTCAGCAGTGCAACGCGTCTCTCCAACTTGGGCTGACCCTTCGGCCTCGCCAGCCCTTGCGCCACCGTCAGGTGCCCGGCGAGTTGCAGCCGCCCGAGCGTGGACATCGAGACGCTGCCCACGCTCGCGCGCAATGCGTCCAGCGTCACCTGTCCGTGTGCGCCGATGAACGCCAGGATCTTCCGGTCCTTCGGATAGATCGGCAGCAGCGGTGGCACGTCCACGGGCGACACCATCGTCACTGCCTTCTGCCCATACCCCGGCGGCAGCGATACACCGATACAGTCCCACAGCGATGCGAGGTACTCCTCCGACAGCCAGCGAGCGAGTTCGATGTGGCTCTCGTCGAGCACCGCATCGGGGTCGGCCACGGCCGCCACCGGCCGGACCTGCTCCAGTTCCGTCGTTCGTTGGAGCGCGAGCACAATGCCCTGCAGCACGCGCGGGCCGTACGGCACGAACACCGCTTGCCCCGGCGTCACGGCCATTCCCGCGGGCACGGAGTAGGTGAACCCCTGTCGCGCCGGCTGGCCGGAGTTCACCGCGACCTCCACGAATCGTGTGTTATCCACGCGCATATCGTACGGCCTACTGTGCTGCCGGCGCTGGTTCCGCCACCGGTCGCACGGCCGGCAACGCGTCCTCGGTCGTGCGCAGGCCGCGGGTGAGGAAGAGGAAGAGGGGCGCGCCGAGGGCGATCATCACACCCGAGAAGAGGAACGCCGCGGA
>JBKKBS010000005.1:0-9600 GCA_046713815.1 Tepidiformaceae bacterium | reverse complement strand
GTGCGCCCTTTCCCGGACGCGCCGGGCTCGGTCATGCCACACACTCGAGGCCGGGCATGGCCAGCAGCTCCATCAGCTCATCGAAGGTGAAGTCCGGGACGACGCCTTCGGCGTCGGGGGCGGAACGGCGCCAGGCGGTGGCAATGCCGATGTTTTGGGCGCCGGCGATATCCTCCGCCAAGGAGTTGCCGACCATCACCGCCGCGCGGGGGGCGACGGCGAGCGCGGTGAGCGCATGTTCGAAGATCGAGCGGTGCGGTTTGAGGTAGCCCACCTCCACGGAGACCGACTCGACATCCCAGCCGATGTCGAGACCGGCGTTGCGAAGGTCGGTGCGGAAACGCTCGCCGCCGAAGGCGCGGTTGGTGACGGCACCGAGCAGAAAGCCGCGGCAGCGCAGCTCAGCAAGCACCCCGGCGGCATCGGAGTAGGGCGCCTTACCGCCTTCGACCCCGGAGACGTACGAGGCTTCGAGGAGCCCCGCTGCTTCCCCGGGGCGCAATTGGAGGCCGAGCTCCCGCGCGGCCTGTTGCGCGACGACGCCGTAGTCCGGCTCCACGAGGTCCGATGCTCGCGCCTGCCGCATGGCCGCCTCCATCGCATCCCAGGCCACGCGCGCGAGGAGGGCGGGGTCGCGGAAGGTGTGGCCGTGTTCTCGCAGCCAGTCCGCCACGCGCTCGGCAGCCATTCGGCGAAACTCCTCCGCTGGCGGCGCGGCGTGCGAGTGCCAGAGGGTATCACCGATGTCGAAGAGGACGGCGCGAAACGGCATGAAGGACCCAAAGCAACGATCGTATGCACCAGCCCATGCGATGTGACCGGGGGGTCATGTTCGCATGCCGCCAATCCCTGAACAACGCGCTCGGAGCGCCGGTGGCCAGGTCGCGAACGTGAAACAGAGAGGCACTACAATGCACGGATGCGACTTCGCGCCGCCCGGACGCTGCTAATTGAGCCCCAACTTCCGCCCCCACTCGAATTCCTGCGCACGCTCTCGCGCAACCTGTACTGGACATGGCACAGCGATGCCGCGCAGCTCTTCGCGCGCATCGACCGGCGGCTCTGGGCGGAGACGAACCGTAACCCCGTGCGACTGCTGCAACTGACGGCCGCCGCCACGTTCGAGGCGCTGGCGAACGATGAAGGGTTCCTCGTGCACCTTGCCCGCGTGCGGCAGGGCTTTGGCGCCTACATGGAGCGCCCGGCCCGCGTTGAGGCGCCGGGTGCGAACTCACGCGAGGTGATCGCCTATTTCTCGCTGGAGTTCGGCCTGACCGAGAGTCTGCCGAACTATTCGGGTGGCCTCGGCGTACTCGCCGGGGACCACCTCAAGGCGGCGAGCGATCTCGGTCTCCCGCTCGTGGGCATCGGGCTGCTTTACCACGAGGGTTATTTCCGCCAGGTGCTGGCGCCGGACGGTTGGCAGTCGGAGGATCGGGAGTTGATCGAGGTGGCCGGCCAGCCGCTTACCGCCGTGCTCCAAGATGACCGGCAGATGGAGATCGGTGTGCCGTTTGCGGGCCGGGACGTGGTGGCACGCGTGTGGCGCATCGACGTGGGCCGCATCCCGCTCTTCGTCCTCGACACGAACATTGCGGCGAACCGGCCCGCGGACCGGGCGCTCTGTGACCGTCTTTATGGGGGCGACATAGAGATGCGGATTCAGCAGGAGATGCTGGTCGGGATTGGCGGTGTGCGCGCATTGGACGCGATGGACCTCCACCCGTCGGTATGCCACATGAACGAGGGCCACTCCGCCCTGCTGGGTGTGGAACGCATCCGCACGATGATGGAAAACTCCGGGCTCTCCTTCGCGGAGGCGCGCCTGCCAGTCGCGGCGGCGACTACCTTCACCACGCACACGGCCGTGTCCGCCGGCATCGACCTGTTCCCACCCGACCTTGTGACGCGCTCCCTCGCCCACTATTACAACGCGCTCGGGCTCGATGACCGCGCGTTCCTTGGCATGGGCCGCGTGCATCCGGACGACGACCAGGAGCCGTTCTCCATGGCCGTCCTCGGGATCCATCTGAGCGGGTATCGCAATGGCGTGTCGCAGCTGCACGGGCGCGTGTCGCGCCGCCTCTGGGAATCGGCGTGGCCGAACCTGCCGCACGAGCAGATCCCGATCGGCGCGATCACTAACGGCGTGCACCTACCGACGTGGGTCGCGCACGAGCTGAGCGAGGTCTATGACACGTATCTCGGCAACGGCTGGCGAGACGAGCCGGAGCGAACCGAGTCCTGGCAATCAATTGCGCAGATCCCTGACGCGCTGCTCTGGAGCACACACGAGCGGTTGCGGGAGCGAGTCGTCATGCGGGCGCGGGAGCAGCATCGCGAGAGCGCCGCCCAACTCGGCCTCGCCGCCGGACCGAGCTACAACCAGCCGTTGGACACGCGTACCCTCACGATCGGATTCGCACGCCGCTTCGCCTCCTACAAACGAGCGACCCTGCTCTTCCGGGACATCGACCGCCTGGCCCGTATTGTGAACGACCCCGATCGGGCGGTGCAGTTCCTGTTCGCGGGGAAGGCGCATCCACGCGACGAGGCGGGGAAGCAACTGATCCGGGAAGTGGTTGAGCACAGCCGCCGGCCCGAGTTTCGCGACCGGCTGGTGGTGCTTCAGCGATACGATGTGGACCTCGCGCGTTCGTTGGTGGCAGGGTGTGATGTGTGGCTGAACACGCCGCTGCGGCCACTGGAGGCGAGTGGCACGAGTGGCATGAAAGCGGCCGCCAACGGGGCGCTCCAGTTCTCCGTGCTCGATGGCTGGTGGGCGGAGGCCTACGAACCGGGCCTCGGCTGGTCGATCGGGCGGGACACGACGATCGACGACCCCGAAGTGCAGGACGCGTACGATGCCGCCTCCCTCTACGACCTCCTCGAACACGAAATTGCGCCCGCGTTCTACGAACGGGACGGGGATGGCACACCCGTGCGATGGACGGAGATGATGAAAGCCTCGATTGCGACGTTCGCCCCGCGATTCAACACGACGCGCATGGTGCGTGACTACGTCGATGCGGCCTACACGCCAGCAGCGGCCGCGTGGGCCACGCTGCGCCACGACGAGAATGCGGCGGCAAAGCGACTGGCGGCGTGGCTCGATCGAGTGCGCGAGCGATGGCACGCCGTCAAGATCCTCGATCTCGATGGCCGCACCGAGACGGATGCGCGCACGGTCACGGTGACCGTCGTCGCCCACCTGGGGGACCTGCAGCCGGACGACGTACGGTTCGATGCCGTGCATGGCGAGGCATCCCCCGAGGGGCTCTTGCAGCCGGCGGGGACAGCCACGCTTGGACTGGCGGGCCGTGGGGAGGACGGCGCCTGCCGCTTCGAGGGGACGTTCGAGCCCTGCGCCAACGGCCGTGTCGGATTCGCCATCCGCGCGACCCCGTCCCACCCTGACCTGCGCAACGCGCTGGACACGGGGCTGGTACTGTGGGCATGAAGGGGCAACTGTGACGCGAGACCGGGGCGCCGCCACGTTCGTACTGCATACCCACTTGCCGTATTGCCGGCTGGCGGGCCGGTGGCCGCACGGCGAAGAATGGCTGCACGAGGCGTTGCTCGAGTGCTACCTGCCATTGCTGGGCGCGTTCCGCCGCCTTGCGACCGAGATTACGGGATCGATCGGCGTCACCATCAACCTCACCCCCATCCTCGCGGAACAGGTCCGCGACGAACTCATTAACCGCCACTTTCGCGAGTATCTTCGCGAACGCATCGAGCGCGCCGAGAGCGACGTCAAGCGGTTCAGGCCGACGGGGGGACGGCGGTTGGCGACGGCCCAGTTTCACCGCGACCGCTACCTCGCCATCCGCGCGTTCTACGAAGACGACATCGAGCGGGACATGCTGGGCGCATTCCGCGCGCTCGAAGAGAGCGGCCACATCGAAATCGCGACCTGTGCGGCCACACACGGCTATTTGCCGTTGCTGGACGACCCGGCGGCGGTACGGTTCCAGATCCAGGCGGGCATCGCCTCGCATGTGCGCAACTTCGGGCGGACGCCTCGCTCCTTCTGGCTGCCAGAATGCGCCTACGAGCCAGGCCTGGAGCGATATCTCGAGGAAGCCGGCGTCAAGGTCTTCTTTGTGGAGACGCACCTTGTCACGGGTGGACGCGCGCGCGGGAAGGCGCTCGGTGACGTGCTGGGCCCGTACCCGGAGATGCAACGCCGGGCGACCTCCATGGTGGAGCTGCCAGCCGGCAGCGGGACGACGTTCCGCGCATACCATGTGGGCACTTCGGACGTCAGCGTCCTCGCCCGCAACGAACGCACGGGACTGCAGGTGTGGTCCGCGGCCAACGGCTACCCCGGAGATCCCGCCTACCGTGAGTTTCATAAGAAGGACTCCGAGAGCGGCCTGCACTACTGGCGCGTGACTGGCGAGGGGGTCGAGCTGGGGGATAAGGACGAATACGACCCTGGCATGGCTGCTGCCGTCACACGAACCCACGCGGCCCATTTCGCAGAAATCGTGCGGGCGGAACTGGATGCCTACCACGGCGGAACCGGAAATCACGGCATTGTTGCCATGGCTTATGACACCGAGCTCTTCGGCCACTGGTGGATGGAGGGGGTGGATTTCCTGGAGGGTGCAATTCGGCGGCTCGCGGCGGATCCGGAGATCGAGTTCACGACGGCCGGTGCGTTCGTTGAGGCGAATGCTCCGGAGGACAACATCGACCTGCCCGGGGGATCGTGGGGCAACGGCGGCGACCACCGCACATGGTCGAACGCGGAGACCGCGTGGACGTGGCCGGAGATCCACAATCGCCAGCGGCGGGCGGCGCCTCTGCTGGCCGAAAAAAATCCCGCTACGGCCCAGCTCGCGCGTGAGCTGCTGTTGCTCCAGTCGTCGGACTGGCAGTTCCTGATGACCACGGGCCAGGCACGCGACTACGCCATGCAGCGCTTCAATGAGCATTGCCAACGCTTCGATTCTTTAGCGGGTGCGATGGAAGCAAAAACCACGGAACTGCCAGTGCTTGTGGCTGAGCTTTCGGAGCTTGATAACCCATTTCCGGACCTCGACCCCCGCATCTATGGGTGGCCGGCGGCGGCATCGAAAGCATGACCGCGTGGGCCCGACTCCTTCACCTCGACCAACCCCCGACGCAGACGCACGAGATGCTCGCGCGGATCGCCGATGAGTCGTACCAGCCGCTGCTTGCGGTGCTGAAGGAGCATTCGAACGCCCGCCTCGCGATTAATATGAACGCCGTGCTCACGGAGATGCGCCGGGGAGACACCTCCGGCCGCGTCAAGGAAGAGTCTTCGTGGCGCGTGGCCGCGGCGAGCGTGATCCGCGCGCGCCCCGGGACTATCCTCTTCGAGGATGCGCCATGAGAATCCTGTTCGCCTCCGCTGAAGTGGACCCATTCGCCAAAGTTGGCGGCCTGGGCGACGTGGCGGCCGCGCTGCCGCAGCGCCTCAAGGAGATCGGCCACGACGTGCGCGTTGTCACGCCCTGTCACGCGAGCAGCCTCGATGCACACCGGCGTTCGAAGGAGCATCGCACGCTCGGTGTGCCTCTGCCGGGCCGCGACCGCACGGTGGACGTGGCGCGGGTGGAGGGGGCGGGAGGCGTGCCCGTGGAGTTGATCCTCGACGACAGTTACTTCGGCCGCGCGAACGTCTACGGCGAGCCGGACGACCTCCTGCGCTACCAGTTCTTCTGCCGGGCGGTCATCCAACTGATGGTGCACGACGACTGGGCGCCTGATGTGCTGCACATGAACGACTGGCACACGGCGCCGCTCGCCTACGCCCTGCGCAGCCTCGCCTGGGGCCAGCCTCGCCTGCGGGGCGTCGCCACCGTTTTCACCATCCACAATCTCCGATACCGCGGCCCGGACGAATACAACGACTTCCTCGCGCAGGCGATCTACTACAGCGACATGATTACCACCGTCAGCCCCTCGTATGCGCGGGAGATCCTGACAACCGATTTCGGCGAAGGGCTCGACCCGCTGCTAACCTTGCGTGAGTCGACGGGTAACCTCGCGGGTATCCTCAACGGACTGAACTACGACACGTTTAATCCGCGCACGGACCCGTACCTGAGACACCAGTTCGACCTTGGCAACCTGGAGGACCGTTACGCCAACCGGGCTGACTTGCGCGACGAAGCAAGGCTCCCCGAGGCGGAGGGGCCGGTCGTTTCCATGGTCACGCGACTCACCGAGCAGAAGGGCGTGGACCTCGTCCTGCAGGCGCTGCCCGAGATCCTCGCGTCCAACTCGCAGCTTGTGGTGTTGGGGACCGGTGACAAGTCTATAGAAGACGAACTGGCGAAGCTCCAGGCGCAACACCCTGGGTCCGTGGCTCACCTTGCACGTTTCGATGAAGGGCTCGCGCGGCGCGTGTACGCAGGTTCCGACCTCTTCCTCATGCCATCGCGATATGAGCCGTGCGGGCTCGGCCAAATCATCGCGATGCGGTACGGTTGCGTGCCGCTGGGGAGGCGGACCGGGGGCCTCCAGGACACCATCTTCGATTTCGAAGAGCACCCCGAGACCGGGACTGGGTTCCTTTTCGACGAGTTCAGCGCGTTTGGGCTGATTGGCGCCTTCGAGCGCGCCCTGCGGGCCTTCCGCGATCCCGTGACCTGGACACGCTTGCGCGAAAATGGCATGAGCCGCGACTACTCGTGGCGCGCATCCGCCACACATTATGTCGAGACGTACGTTGCCGCGCTGCGGGCACGCGGGATCGTGCCGCGCGAGTAGCGGGCGACACTCCGATTACACCGCAGGCAGGTCGCGGCTGGAATCGAACGCGCGGTAGTAGCAGGAGTGGTTCCCCGTGTGGCAGGCCGGGCCATGCGCACGGACCTTAAGCAGCAGCGAGTTGGCGTCGCAGTTCTTGTGCATGCTCACCGCTTCGAGCCAATTACCACTCGTCGCTCCTTTCTCCCACAGTTCGTCACGCGAGCGGCTCCAAAAGGTGGCGCGTAGCGTGGCCTCCGTCTGCGCGATCGATTCGCGGTTCATCCACGCGAGGATCAGGACCTCGCCGGTATCCGCGTCCTGCACGACCGCCGGGATAAGCCCGTCGACATCAAAGCTCATGATCGACTCTTCATCCGCTGTCACCGTGCAAAAACTCCGCGTCTCCGCGTCTCCGCGGTGAATTCGCTCCTCAAACTCGCGCCAGGTCCACCGGCCGGACGGGGAGGCCAGCCGCAGCCAGGTGCTCTTTCACCTGGCGGATGGAGCAGGTGCCAAAGTGGAAGATGCTGGCGGCGAGCACGGCATCGGCCTTGCCGGTGGTCAGTGCTTCGACCATATGCTCCGGGCCGCCCGCGCCGCCAGAGGCAATGACGGGCACCGTGACCGCCTCGCTTATCGCGCGCAGCATGGCTATGTCGTACCCGCGACGATGGCCGTCAGTGTCCATGCTCGTGATGAGCAGCTCGCCTGCGCCGCGGTTCACGGCTTCGATTGCCCACTGGACTGCGTCCATGCCCGCGGGGTTGCGGCCGCCGTGCGTGAACACCTCCCAGCCAGCCCCTCCGGAGGTCTCCCGCGCGTCGATCGCGACGACGATGCATTGCGACCCGAAGCGATAAGCACCCTCGTTGATCAGGTCGGGGTTCTGAACAGCGGAAGTGTTGATGCTCACCTTGTCCGCCCCCAGCTCGAGCATGACCTTCATGTCCGTCGCGCTGCGGATGCCGCCGCCGACCGTGAAGGGGATGAATACCTGGTCCGCCGTTGCCGCAACCATGTCGTACATCGTCGCGCGGTCGTCGGACGAGGCGGTGATGTCGAGGAAGACGAGTTCGTCCGCGCCCTCACGGTCATACATGCGAGCCATTTCTACGGGATCGCCGGCGTCGCGCAGCTCGATGAACGAGACGCCTTTCACCACGCGACCGCGATCAACATCGAAACAGGGGATGATCCGTCGCGTGAGCATGATTCGATTGTGGGCGGGGCACTCGCTCGTGTCGACTCAGCGGCGAAGCCAGTAGCCCGGCTCCCGCTTCGCGTGAGCAATGGCGACGATCGAGACAACGGGGCCGTCGACTCGATAGATCACCCCGAAAGGAAACTGGTCAAACCAGGACACGCGAAAGCCGTCACCCAAGGGCGGACCGGAATTGGGGAACCGGCCGATGCGAGCGCGAACGCGCCATGTTGGCGATCGAAGTCTTGGGCTGCCTTTGGACTGCGCTCCCGATACCACCGCCGGGCTTCCTTAGCCTCCGCGGCGGCGGCCTTGGAGGTCGAAGTTCTCAATCGTCGTCGCTGCCGATGAACCGGTCGGCTGCATCGTCGTCGAGCATCTCGACCTCGCCGTTGGTGATCGCGGTCCAACGGCGCCTAAGTTCCGCCATGAATGCCTCACCATCGTCCTCGGACCACGAGAGGCTTGCGTGCAGCTCGTACGCCAGGTACTCACGATCGTCGTCCGGGAGTTCCATCGCTGCCTTGAGGAGAGTCTCAACCTTCGTCATGCGCAGAGTATATCGCAATTCACTTCCGTCTCGGGGAGCGAGCTGGTACGATCGCGGCTGCGTCCAGAGGGTGTCATGAGCGCCCGGCAACCTGGTTAAGCCTCCAAGGTGCCAAGACGACGCGGCCCTTCCACGGAAGGGCAACAAAAGGCGGGCCACTAAGACGGCCCGCCCCTCTTCACCAGAGGGGAACGTGGCGCTCGACGCCATGCGCGCCCCTACCATGCGAGGGGGCGTTTTCTTCGCCCGGAAGGACCATTGACGCAGATGTCCGAACGTAAACTTCTCACCTCCGAATCGGTCACGGAGGGGCATCCCGACAAGGTCTGCGACCAGATCTCGGACGGTGTGCTCGACGCCATCCTCACCCAGGACGCGCGAGCGCGCGTCGCCTGCGAAACGGCAATCACCAATGGCCTGGTGCTCGTGACGGGCGAGATCACGACCACCGCCTATGTCGACATTCCCGGTATCGTCCGCGATACCGTCATCGGGATCGGCTACACGTCCTCCGAGATCGGGTTCGATGGCGCGACCTGCGGTGTGATTACAGCGATCAACGAGCAGTCCTCCGACATCGCGGGCGGAGTGAATCGTTCCTTCGAAGCGCGACGCGGCGAAGTCACGACGGAAGACCTCGATATCGGCGCTGGCGACCAGGGAATGATGATCGGCTTCGCCTGCGACGAAACGCCAGAGTTGATGCCCCTCACGATCTCGCTTGCGCACAGGCTGACGCGACGCCTGGCGGAGGCGCGCAAGAGTCGCGAGCTCCCCTGGCTACGACCCGACGGCAAGTCCCAGGTCACAATCGAATACGACGAAGACTGGCGCCCGGTACGCGCGGAGGCGGTAGTCATTTCGACCCAGCACTCCCCCGACGTGGACCAGGAGCTGATTTACACCAAGGTTCGCGAGCACATTATCGACCTGATCGTCGACGACGGCCTCATCGACTCTGCCACGAAGGTCTTCGTGAACCCGTCTGGCCGGTTTGTGATCGGTGGCCCGAAGGGTGACGCGGGCCTCACCGGACGCAAGATTATCGTGGATAGCTACGGCGGCATCGCCCGCCATGGCGGAGGCGCGTTCAGCGGAAAGGACCCGACAAAGGTGGACC
>JBKKBS010000004.1:0-2505 GCA_046713815.1 Tepidiformaceae bacterium | reverse complement strand
GCTCATCAACGACCCTCGCTTCGCCCCCGCTGGCGTGCTCGCACCGAAGTCGAGGGCCGACCTGGCATTCACGATGCATATGCTCAGCTGGCTGGCGGTGAACGGCACCGCCGCCATCGTCCAGTTCCCGGGCGTGCTCTACCGAGGCGGGTCGGAGCGAAAGATCCGTGCGTACCTCATCGACGATAACTATGTCGACACGGTCAACCAGCTGCCGCCGGACCTTTTCTTTGGCACCACGATCGCGACCTGCATCGTCGTGCTCAAGAAGTCGAAGGCGGACGACGCGGTGCTGTTCATCGACGCATCCGCCGAGTTCGTCCGCGGCGGCAACAAGAACAAGCTAACCGAGGCGAACCGGCAGAGGATCCTGGACGCCTTCACCGCTCGCACCGGCGAGGCCCACTTCGCCCGCCTCGTGCCGGCCGCGGACCTCGCCGAGAGTGGTTACAACCTCTCGGTGTCGGCCTATGTCGAGAAGGAGGACACGAGCGTAGCGGTCGACATCACCGCCCTCAACGCGCGGATCGCCGACATCGTCGCCCGCCAAGCCGAGCTGCGCACCCAGATCGACGCGATCGTCGCCGACCTCGAGGGCTCCTCTTGAGCCGAATCGACGACCTCATCCGCGAGTATTGTCCTGAGGGAGTGGAGTATCGCCCGCTCGGAGACGTTCTCAGATATGAACAGCCCGGTGGGTACCTCGTAGCATCCACTGCCTACGACGATAGCTTCAGAACGCCGGTGCTCACTGCGGGTCAAACGTTCGTGCTGGGCTACACCGCCGAGACCGACGGAATCTACCCGGCCTCTACGGGCGAGCCGGTCGTGATTTTTGACGACTTCACCGCGGCGTCCAAGTGGGTCGATTTCCCATTCAAGGCGAAGTCGTCCGCCATGAAGATGCTGACTTCAAGAGATGCCGACGCGGTGAGTCTGAAGTTCGCGTTTCAATCCATTCAGACGATCAGGTACGAGCCGCATGACCACGCCCGTCAGTGGATCGGCACGTACTCGCGGTTCCGTATCCCTTGGCCACCTCTCGAGGTGCGGCGGGAGATCGTGCGCATGCTCGACTTGTTCACGGAGCTCGACGCGCAACTGAGCGCGGAGCTGGAGGCGCGACGGCGTCAGTATGCCTACTACCGTGACGCCCTCCTGGCCTTCCGCGACGCGGGAGGGGTCCGGTGGGTCCCGATGGGTGAGTTCGGCACCATCTTCGGCGGGCTCACCGGCAAGTCGAAGGCCGCTTTCTCGGACGGTAATGCGCGCTACGTTGCGTACACGAACGTATTCAACAACCTATCCGTCGACATCCAGGCGAACAACTACGTGCGTGTCGATAACTCAGAGCGTCAGCGAGCACTTCAGCGCGGAGACATCCTCTTCACAGGCTCGTCGGAAACTGCCGAAGACGTCGCCATGTCGTCGGCTGTGACAGACGACGTTCGCGAGCCGCTGTACCTCAACAGCTTTTGCATCGGGTACCGTCCAACTGACCCGGCTTTGCTCGATCCGGACTTCGCGAAGCACCTCTTTCGCTCCAGTGGGATGCGGGAGCAACTTGTTCGGACTGCGAGCGGCGTCACCCGTTTCAATGTTTCCAAAGCACGCCTTGCTCGGGTCGAGATTCCGATCCCGGACATTTTTCAGCAGCGCCACATCGCGGTATTGTTGGACACCCTCCACGAGCTCGTTAGCGATTTGAACACAGGCCTACCGGCTGAGCTCGCAGCCCGCCGACGGCAGTACGAGCACTACCGCGATCGCCTGCTCACATTCCGGGAGGCCGCGTGACGGGGCAGCACATCCAGATCTTCCTGGTCGATGGCATCGCCGGTGGAATCACCACGGCTGAGATCGTCGGGTGGACGGGCCACGTCCTGTTCGGTCCGAGGTCCAACCTGGGCGAACTGCTCAAGCGGCCGGAGGCAGCTCGAAACGGGGTGTATCTCCTGCTCGGCGACGACGCAATTGCCCTCGGTGGCGTGCGTTGCTACATCGGACGCACGGAGAGCTTCCGGCACCGATTTGGTACCCACCGAGGCGACGTCTCGAAAGACTTCTTCGATCGGGTCGCGCTGATCGCGGCCCAGGATGACTCGATCACGGAGGGCCACTGGGGCTACCTGGAGTCGCGACTTGTTGATCTGGCGACGCAAGCCAAGCGCGTCGAAGTGGACAACGTGCAGATCCCGCAAGGTCGAAAGCTCTCTGAGGCACAGGTCTCCGACATGGAGGCATTCATCGACCATCTGCAAGTGATCCTGCCGGTCCTTGGCATCGATGCCATCAAGGTCAGGATGTCTCCCGGAGTCGCGCCCGAGCTTGCTGATCGATCGCCCGTATTCGAGCTGAAGAACGCGAAACGGGGTGTCGCGGCGCGAGGCCAGCAGGTCGGCGGGGAGTTTCTTATGCTCGAGGGATCCACCATCGTCGGCGCGTGGGACGGCACCGGGTCGAAGGCCAGCACCGAGCGCGCCTACGCCGCGCTGAGGGAGAAGT
>JBKKBS010000003.1:0-5411 GCA_046713815.1 Tepidiformaceae bacterium | reverse complement strand
GTGCTGCGGAAACCGCCCACGTCGCGGTTGTTCATGAAGAGCACGTTGCGCCGCATTTCCAGCGGCCGGGTGCGCCGCTTGTCGAGCAGATTTAACGCAATGGAGGCTGCTTCGCCGGCGATGCGCTGCACGTCGTCTGGGCTGACGGCGTTTCCGCGGATCTGGACGATGTCCCGAGGCTTCCGAATCCCGAGTGCGCAGCGGAAGCACGAGGTCTTGCCGGGGATCGTGTAGACGACGTGCCCGCTCTCGCCGCGGTCGTGGATTCCCGCCGCCACCAGGGGGATGCGACCGTAGCAATAGTCGTGCAACCGCAGCAGCGCGACCGGGTCGTCGATTCCAAGCACCAGCAGGGAGGCGTCGCTCAGCCAGATCCCCAGGTCCAACTCGGAAAGGGATTGCAGGTCGGCTTCGCATGTTCGCACTTCGATCGCGGGGTTGATCTCGCGGCAGAGGCGCTCGACCGCGCCCACTTTGGACCGTCCCACATCGATCGACCGGAACGCGCTCTGGCCGATGTTGTCATGCTCGACAACGTCCATATACGCGATCGAAAGCCTGGTCAGGGACGACTGCACGAGGGTGATCGCGACGCGGCTGCCGATGTCTCCGACGCCCACCACGGCAACCCGAGCAGGCGGTCCATCGCCCCAGCCTCGGTCCTGGCTGCCACCGGGAAAGCCCTGTGGCGGTGGCCCACCCGTGGGCCTGCGATCGGGCGGGTAGTACTCTATAGCGGAGAATGGCGTGGACTTCTCTCCCCCCACCGGCGCCGCCGCTTCCATTCTCCGGCGCACGGCGTCCGACACCTTGCCGTCGTCTCGCGAACCGGCGGCTACGGCGATAGTGACGAGGAAGGCGATGCCGCCCCACGCCAGTGCGAACACCGGGATGGGCCACACGACCAGGAACAGGAGCACTCCAAACGGTCCAAGGACCGCGAGAAAGCCGAGTGAGGCCAGGGTTGAGCGATCCGTGGTTTTCATGTCTTGCCTCCGTGGGACGCAATCGAAATCGGTCGGGACCGGGCAGCGTGCCGGGGACGCTAGTAATGGACGGCGATTTCGCGATAGCTCTCGAGCACGCGATTGGGGTCCTTGGCGTTCCAGAACTTGCCGTGAGCCGCAGCCGCGAGGGCGGTCAGGATGTTCTTGTCCGCGTCGGAGCCCACGCCAATGGTGTGCATCTGGACAGATGTCGGATCGCCTTCGGAAGGTGCGAACGCTGCTCGCAATGAAGCAAGGGAGGCCGTCCGGCTGTTGGTATCCTGGCCGTCGGAGAGGACGACGATGCCGTAGCGGACGCTGTCGCCGAGCGTCTTGCGCTTCGCCTCGATGCGCCGTTGTGCTTCGGCGATAGCGTCGTAGAGCGCGGTACCGTTCGCGGCGGAAGTTCCCGCGATCGCACCGGTGAGCGTCTCCCCGATCTCGGACTTGAACCCTTCCACGCCGCTATAGACGCGGCTGTCGAACGGGAGCCAGACCAGGTAGTCCTGGGGGTCCATGGCCTCGACGAACGCGCGTGCGCCGGCGATGGCGGTCGTGAGCTTCGCGCCCTCCATGCTTCCTGACTTATCGAAGACGAGGACGATGACCGCGTGCTTCTTGACTTCATGCCAGACTTCGGTGAGCCGGTCCAGGACCAGCACATCGGGGACAGTCATCGGCACGATCGTGGCCCCGGGGACGGCGCCGAAGCGAGCTTCGATGGGAGGCATCGCTGGGGCACTCGGGTTCGCCGGTCGCAGGCCGAATTCACGCACCGTCGCCTGCTGGCCGTCCGAGAGGAGGAAGTCGCGGAAGAGCGTCGCGCCCTGCACCTGTTCGGGTGTCACCCATTCGGCGCCGTCGAGGATGGCGTATGGGTGCTCCGCAACAACCGTGCCGTCCTGGGGGTACATAGCGACGAGTGGTTCTCGAAGTTTGGGACCGTTCTCGCGATTGAAGGCGATCACGTCCTGTTCGTATGTGGTCACGCTGTCGAGGTAGTCGGAGCCACCGTCGCGCATCAGGTTCAGGAGCCAACTGCTCTTCTTGCCGCTATGCACCTTTGCCGTCTCCACGTCGGCGATGGCTCGCCCGCATCCTGTGCTCGGCCCCACATCGTCGACGACGAGGCCGGACGTCTTGCCGGCGCCGATCATGCACAGAATCAGTGCCGTCAACGTGCCCGAGTTGGACTCTCCGACGTAGCCGTAACCGAATTTGAGGCTCCCCCACTCCGCGTGGCCAAATGCCGCCCAGCCGTCTGGCGAGCGTGCCAGTTCGCGGAATCGCTGCCAGGTGCAGTTGGGCTGCGGTTCAGGCCAGCAGCCGAGGGCGACGGCGCGCGACTGCCACATGGCGAGGACGAGAGGAGTACGCGTCAGCGATAGCGCAGCCTGGCCGACGATGCGCTCGCCATGGGCCGTGCGCCAGTCGTCGTTGAGTTGCTCGATCCAGGAGCCCTCCGCGGGGGACAACACCGTTGGTTGAATGCGGCCCGAGAGTGTGTCCGCAACCATCGTTCCCGAGCGGTAGTGGTCGGAGGTACCGGGCTCGATCTCTTCCAACAACACCTGGACAAATACGGGCTTGCCGTCCACCTGGAGGTCGCGATTGGAGCGAGACGCGGCGTTGAACGACTTGACGGCGGCGTCCACCCACGCCTTCTTGGTGCTCGAACTGGCGATGCTGACCCGGATCGCGCCGTCTGGTGCGCCGTCCGCATCGGCACCGTCATTTCGAAAGAAGGCGGCCCAACCCACCATCAACGAGAGGGCGACCACCGCGAGTCCAACAATCCAACCGTTTCTGTCCATCTGATGCTCCTCCGGGCGACGTTTTTGGTCGTCCGTGGCAACAGAGGAGCACGATCAAACTGTCAGAACGTGCCGTGACACCGCCAAATGCTGCCGACTTCCGGCAATTCCGCGGCGGCGACGTGGTCCCCATGCGCGTCGCAGGTTTGGCCGTCTCCCAATCGGACCGTTCAGACTCGTTTGGCGTCAGACGCGAGCAGAAATTCCCGCCGCGCGAGCTCTGCCGCCAACGCTCGCGTGCCCACGCGCCGGTATCTATGGAACGTGCTCTCGGAGACGTTGTGACGGGTCATGATCTGGTGATTGGGCCGGCCGAGCACGTATTCCTCGTGGAGGATGGCGTAGCGGAGCACCTCCGCTTCCGCCGGAGCTACGCCGGAGGTGCTCGCGGGCTTGAGGCGCTCGATGCCCTCGACCATCACCACGCGGAGGGCCTGGGCACGTTCAAGCGGCGTTGAAGGGGCAGTCGCGCCGTCAGTGTTCCGGTCGCTCAATGTGTGGGGAATGCGAGCCGCCAGGGCACAAGTTGCGAGCGCGGCAAGGTCATTGAGGCGGCGCAAGGCCTCTTCCGTGAACGGCACGAGGTCCTCCGGCGGTGCGCCGTCGGTGTCCACTTGAGTGCCGTCGCGCCGTAAGGCCAACGTGGCCGAACTGGTAGACATGGTAGACGTGGTCGCGTGCCGGGGGATTGCGGCGGCGAGGACGGCAGCGCCGTAGCCAAGCAGGCCCCAGGCGATTACCCAGCCCGCGCGCCCGGACCACGGGGCCCACGCCTGGACCGCGACCGCGAGGATTCCGGTCAACAGCAATACGGCCAGCGCAACCGGGTGCAGAAACGGCTTCCACCGCGCCTGCAGCATCTAGTCCCAGGCCTTGAGGATGGCGGCCGCGACTTCCGGTTCGACCTTGTCCGGGTAGATGATGGTCGTTGGCGTGTTGGCACAGGGCGAGAAGGGGCTGCCAAGAGGGGAAATGCAGGGCCCGGGCGTGGTACGTCGAAAGCCTTCCTGCATGAAGGCGCGCTGCTGCTGCTCTTCGCGGAGGAAAGCGATCCATTGTCGCGCTGCTTCCCTCTGGTCGTCGCTCACAAAGTCCGCATTCACGATGAAGGCCGAGTGGCGATGAATGATCGCGCCCTCATTCGGATAGATCATCACCATGTCGCGCTCCAATGACCTCGAAACGCCCTTGTCCGCACCCTGGAGCGAAATCTTGCCCTGGTAGAGCTTTACCAGGTTGTCTTCGGCGATGAAGAAGAAATGCGCGCAGGCGGGGGGGCTCAGGAGCTTGATGTTCAGGTCAAGCGTGTCGGCGACATAGCAATCGATCGCGGTCTGAAACTGCCGGACATAATCCGTATTATCCGCGTCCGCGACATCGGCCAGGGTCAACTGTTCTGGAGGCTTTTTGGCGGCCAGCGCGTAAAGCGTGTAGAGGACGCTGCGGGCGGTGCTCGACCGACTCGGGTAGGTGAACGCGAGCGAGGCTTCCGGCCCCCATTCCGGCCGCGCACAGGGGAGCTTCTTCCAGCCCTCGGGGTCGCTCGTGAGCTCGACGATGTCGTTGATGCCGATCTGCCGTTCGGGCCAGCCAAGGCAGCGCGCCATCTCCCTCGACGTGACGATGCCGATGTACGTTGTTGCCGGCGCCTCGACGGACGCGAGGTCAAGCACTTCACGCCCGAGGGTGTGATTCACGTCGACCACCCAGTGGTCGGCCGCGGGTGTCACGATCACCGGATTGGGCTTCGCCGGATCGATGGCGCTTCCGTAGGTAATGCGCGACTTCAACTCCCCCGTGATTTCGCCGCTGTTTGCACGCGCCAGGCGAATTTCGATCTGGTGCCCCGAGGACGTCTCGTGATCTTCCGCGGTGAACTTCCTGGCGAAGGCCGGGAAGAGAGCGTCGCTGTCCATCATGTGCCCGTTCGCCCAATGGGTGATGACTACGGGGCGCGGAGGAACCGTGAGCGCGATCGCGGCGGAGCCCGCGATCCATACGGCGAAGACGGCACAAAGGACCAGGTGTCTGGCTCGCCGATGCGCCAACGCACCGGCCGCTGCTACGGTCGTTCGTGTCGCACGTGCAAAGCTGTGCCACGGGACGAGCCAGGGCAGGAAGGGTCTGCGACTGGCGCCCGAAAGTTCCGGCGTACCATCTGGCTGCGTCATCGTCGCCAAATGATAGCGTATAAGTCCTCGCGGCCGGGCTAATCTTCGTCCAACGCTGCCGGCAAACGCGAGGGCCGGGTTCGTTCCCAAAGGTGCGGATTCCAGCTCGGACACAAACACGAAACCCGCCTGAACGGCGGGTTATCGTAAACTAGCGGGTGATGGCGACCCCGAGCAGATTCGAACCCGGCAGGCCACAGTCTTGCACGTCAACGCAGTGGCAGCCCTACGGGAGGGCATCGCCTGTCGCTGGCGGGTTGACGACTTTACACAATGAGAGATCCACCGAGTTTAAGTCGGTCTGGACGACCTGCTGACGGGTGTTCCGCATGTTGCAGCGTCCGTTGAGGAGCGGTTCGTATCGTCAGGGCTTGTAGTTACCGTGGGAGTTGGCCGGCTGATGATGAGAAGTCCGGTGAGTGTTGAACCGTTCGTCGGCA
>JBKKBS010000002.1:0-15698 GCA_046713815.1 Tepidiformaceae bacterium | reverse complement strand
AGGGTCGATGTCGAATCCTGGCGACCAGTCCGGGTGATCAAGTTGCGCCGGGTGGTGGCTCGCGTCGCCTACGATGATCGCGCGTTCGCCCGCCGAGTAGATGCCAATGGCGACGTGGCCGGGGGTGTGCCCGGGCGTCGGCAGGAACGTCAGGTTTTCGTCGAACGCGGACTCCCCTGCGAGGAAGTCGATGCGGCCCGTGCTGGTGAGCGGTTCGACGCACTCGACGAGATGCGCGTTACCGGGGTCCGCCATGTGCTCCGGGGTCATCCAGAAGTCCCACTCTGGCTTCTGGATCACGAACCGGGCGTTCGGAAAAAAGACCTCGCGCGTGCCGTCGGGCTTGTCGATGGTGTTCCAACCGACGTGGTCGATGTGCAGGTGAGTGTTGAGCACCGCGTCGATGTCGCCCGGCGCGACGTCTGACTCCGCGAGGGCCTGGTCCAGGCGGCCCCGCGGGAACCCCGGACGCTGGCGGCCGCCAAGCCCAGAGTCGACCAGCAATGTTTTCCCGGCCGAGCGCACGAGGAAGCAGGTGATGGCCATCTCAAAGAGTCCGCGCTCATCCGACTGTGCCGCGTACTCGCTGAGGAACTGCTCGGCGTACTGGGGCAGGAAGTGCTGGGGATTCATGAGGATGGGGGTGTCGAGGATCGGCATGACTTCGACGTTGCCGATGGTTACCGACTGGACTGCTGTCTGCATGAGTGTCCTCCGTGGGCGCGATTCTACGCGCATCAGACGCCGGGGCCAGCGCGCTGCGACGGCCTGCGTAATGGTGGCGGCGTTGCGCGAAAAGTTGCTTGATGCAACTGACCAGATCGTCAGTTCGTTGTACAATGAAACTGTCACGGCGCGATTTTCCGCACACTCCGCGCCGCGCAGAGGGGAACTGAGCATGAAGCGAACCAGCTTTGCAGACATGGATTGCTCGATCGCCCGGACGCTCGAGGTCGTGGGGGAGTGGTGGACGATGCTCATCCTGCGCGAAGCGTTCAACGGTGTGCGCAGGTTCGATGGGTTCCAGCGGTGCCTGGGTATCGCGCGAAACGTGCTCGCCGCCCGGCTGCAACGCCTGGTCGATTCGGGCATCCTCGAACGGCGGCGCTACCAGGAGCGCCCGGAACGCTTCGAGTACCGGCTCACCGACAAGGGCCGCGACCTCTACCCCGTACTCATGAGCCTGCTGCATTGGGGCGACAAGTGGGCGGTGAGCGAGGCCGGCCCGCCCGTGCTGCTGACGCATACGAGCTGCGGCCACGCCCCGGGTCCGGTCCTCGCCTGTGAGCATTGCGGTGACAAACTCGACGCTCGGGACGTCACCGTGCGCCGTCGGGACGGCACGCCCGGCATCGGCGCCAGTCGCACGGTGACCCGGTCATCCTAAACGAGGGGCCAGGGGTAGCTGCGGTGCGGGCCGGGATGAGGATATGTGCGGTCCCGGACGAGGCGCTCCATGCGGCCACAAAGGGCGCCGAGTTCGTCCTTCGGGAGCAGCGCACGTAGGGGTTCCGCTTCCAATGAACCTGCGCGCAGGTTCGTCGCGCACCGCTCGATATCAGCAAGCCACTCGTCCTCGACGGCGTCCCCGGCCCAGTCCCAGATCACGCTCCGCAGTTTGTACTGCGTGTTGAAACAGAGCCCGTGGTCGATCCCCCAGATACGTCCGTTTTCGTCGAGCAGGCAGTGCCCTCCTTTTCGGTCGGCGTTGTTCGCGACATAATCGAATGCGCACATGCGCTGGAGCTGGGGCACGAGTTCGTGGTTCTCGCGTTGGGTGAAGAAGTGCGAGTGAGCGTCGTGCTGGATGTAGACCTGCAGCGAGCCCACGCCCTCCGGTCCGTCGCGGACGACGGTGGGGGGGACGAACGGCCAGCCGAGCAGCTTCGCGAGCTCGTAAGCCGCAGCCTCGCGCTTGTACAGTTCACCGTTTGGGAAGTCCCAGAGCGGCGTCTCGCCGCGCAGCGGCTTGTAGACGGCGGCAAACTGCACCCCGCCCTCGGCGCACATCTGGCCGAGAAAGACGTAGTTGCTGGAGTACCAGAGCGTCTGGCAATCCTCGAACTCGGCCGTCAGCAGCAGCCGTTCGGCCTCCGCGAAGTCCATGCCGTCGTCCGTCACGAGAAGAGGTTAGCAGACACGAGGTCAGGCGGCGGACTCAGCTCGCCAAACCGGGGGCGACCAGCTTCTCCACGCCGAGCTGGTCTGCGAGATCTGATGCGTTCTGCAGAATAGACTCTCCCGCAACCCACGGGGTGACGACCAGGCCCAATCCGCGCAGGATCGTCGCCCGATCACTCGCGCGTTGCACGTCCGTGCGATCCACCACCGCCGAGGCCTCAATCGCAAGATAGGAGGGCTCTTCGATCCGCCCTCCCTCCACTAGAATGTCGAGTGCGCCAAGGCTCCGCCACTCTTCGTCGGATAGCCGGCCCTCGTCGTGAGCCAATTCCACCGCCGCAAGCTCGAACGGAGAAACCGGCCTCGGCTTTCGTAGAATAGCGCCGAAATACCCCGGCACCCGGCGCTCCAGTCGATACTCAATCTGCCACCCTCGTAGCGAACCAACGTGGGCATCGATGATCTGAAGGCGTGACGCCGTGTCGGCAGCGAATTGATCGAGTCGCTCCGTGAGTTGGTCCACCCGCTGCGTGAGTTGATTCATCCGCTCCGCGAGTTGATTCATCCGCTCCGCGAGTTGATCCATCCGCTCCGTGAGTTGGTCCATCCGCTCCGCGAGTTGATCCATCCGCTCCGCGAGTTGATCCATCCGCTCCGCGAGTTGATCCATCCGCTCTGCGAGTTGATCCATCCGCTCCGCGAGTTGATCCATCCGCCCTCCAAGGGCGTCTACCCGCCGGGTGAGCGCTTCGAGACTCGCCTCAGTCCGTTCTTGGGCCGCGACCAGCGCTTCCAGCCGCGCATCGATGGCAACCAGCTGATCGCCCACGAGTACACGGCGCAGCTCCGCCTGCCACTCGGGATGCTGGCCGAGCAGTGTCATCAGGTCCTGGAAGTCGGTCACGGTGAAGGCCATCTCTCGTTATGATACGGCTTCCGCACCGGAGGAGGTGAGGCGCATGCTCCTGGAGAACGACGAACTGGCGATTGCGGTCGGCGAGGCGCTGATGGCGCGCGCCGAGAAGGTGGCGACTTCGGAGACGACGGCGGGGGGGCTGATGGCCGCGCGCATGTTGAGCGTCGCGGGCGCCTCACGCTGGTTCGATGGCGGAATCGTGCCCTACTCGGGCGCGCACCGCTGGGAGCAGCTCGCCCTCGACCGCGAAATCGCCCGCGAGCACGGCGCCGTGAGCGAAGAGTGGGTGCGGGCCACGGCTGAGGGGCTGCGGGCGGCCATGGGCACGGCCTGGGCGGTCGCCGAGAGCGGCATCGCCGGGCCGCAAGGGAGCCGCCGCTCGCCCAAGCCCGTCGGCTCGGTCGCGATCGCCATCGCTGGCCCGGACGGCACGGTCTCGGAGGAGCAGGTCTTCCCCGGGACGCGCGTGCAGGTGATGGAGCAAATCGTGGAACGTTGCTTGAAGTTGCTGCTCGAGCAGATCCAGGCAGCGGGGTAAATCCGATGCCTCGGGCAGTTCGTAACCCTGAGCCGGGCAATGACGCCGAGATGCGAGAGTGGATCGTTGCGGCGATGGACGCCCGGGACGAATTCGCCTCATTGCGCGCTCTTTCGGACACGCATCGCGAAGAGCACCATTGTGACGTTTACCCCTCCGCCGATGGGCCGCTGCTGGGCGTCCTGGCAGCGGGAGTGCGCACGCGTGCCCTCGAGATCGGCTGCGGGCTCGGATATT
The DNA here is from genome assembly GCA_046713815.1 of Tepidiformaceae bacterium. Classification (GTDB taxonomy): domain Bacteria; phylum Chloroflexota; class Dehalococcoidia; order Tepidiformales; family Tepidiformaceae; genus JBBDMZ01. The sequence goes on along the minus strand of JBKKBS010000002.1, from coordinate 11,886 downwards.
CGGCCCTCTGGATCGCGCATGGGGCGGGCGAGGACGCATTGGTTCAGACCATTGAACACGACGCCATGCATGCCCGGATCGCGATTCAGCAATTGAGGGCGCGCGGATTCGGTGACCGAGTTCAAGTGCTGGTTGGACGCAGTTCCGAGTTGCTTCCGGCGCTTGAGGCTCCGTACGACTTCGGCTTCTTCGACGGCGACCCCGAGGGCTGTCTTGCCGACCTTGATCAGCTCACGCGATTGGTCAGGCCCGGTGGTCTATTGGTGAGTTCGAATCTCTTCTTGGGCCGGTACGTCCCCGGAGCATCTTGGCTGGCCGAGTCCGCTGAGTACCGCAGGCGAATTCTCAGCGAACCCCATTGGCGGACCGCCTTCCTTCCCAATGGCAAGGCTGTCAGCATCAGACGCTAGCAGCCGTGCATCCTGCGGAGCGTTCAATACACGTCGAAGAGGTTGAAGCGCGGGCCGTCCTTGCAGCACAACTTCACGCCGTGCTTCGTGAAGACGGCGCAGCCGTAACACATTCCCCAGCCGCAGGGCATGTTCTCTTCCATCAGGATTTGAGGGCGCTGACGCCGGCCGTTGTGGCGCAGCTTGTCGGCGAGGCTTGCGAACATCGCGTTGGGCCCGCAGGCGTAGATGCGGCTCGCCCAGTCCTGGTACTTGCCCAAATGCTCGGTCACAAACCCCTTGGCCCCGGCCGATCCGTCTTCTGTCACCACCACGTACTCGACCTCCCTGGGCCAGGCGGATGCGGGAAGCAGCTGCCGTGCGCTGCGTGCGCCCATGATCGCGACGACATGGTGCCCGCCGGCGAGCGCGCGTTCGGCCATGTCCACCATGGGAGCGACGCCCACGCCGCCACCGATGAGCAGGAGATTGCCCTTGTCGTCGGGGAAACGAAACCCACGACCGAGCGGCCCGTAGGCGCGGACCGGGTCACCCGCGTGGCGCTGTGCCAGCCATCCCGTGCCCTTGCCGACGACGTTGTAGAGCAGCGCGAAGCGGTCGCCATCGATGCGGTGGTAGCTGAAGGCGCGGGCAAACATCGGTTCGAGGCCGTCGAAGCTACAGTGGACCATCACGAACTGGCCCGGCCTGGTGCCACGAGCGAGCGCTGGCGAGTGCAGCCACATGACCATGCCACCCTCGTACGCAGGCTCGTTGGAGATCACCGTGGCCGCGTCGATGTTCACGCCCCGACGTACTCCCGCAGGGTCGCGATCTCGTATTGCGCCCGGTTCGCGAGCGCATCGATGGCGACACGCGCCGTGTCGATCGAGGTGAAGCAGGGGATGCGCTTCTCCGCCGCCGCCCGCCGGATATGGAAACCGTCACGGAGGGAACCGGTGAACAGGCCCTCGGGGAGGTTTATCACGCATTGCACCGTGCCATCCTGGATGACGTCAACGACATTCGGATGCTGCCCGGAGAGCACCTTGGTAACCATCGTCACCTTGAGTCCCAGGGCGGCAATCATGGCGGCAGTGCCTTCAGTGGCGTAGAGCGAGTACCCGGCGTCCGCCAACTTGTGCACGAGCGGGAGGGCCTCGGCCTTGGACTTGTCGCTCAGGCTGAGGAGGATGGAAGCGTTCGGCCGGAGGGCGAGGTCGCTGGACATGAGGGCCTTCGCCAGGGCGCCCTCGAAGGTGCGGTCGATACCCATCACTTCGCCCGTGCTCTTCATCTCCGGGCCGAGGAAGGTGTCGACGCCCACGAGCTTGGACATGGAGAACACCGGCGCCTTGATCGCTACGAGGTCGCGTTCGGGCCAGAGCCCGCTCCCGTAGCCAGCGTCGCGCAGTTTGCGGCCAAGCATCGCGCCCACCGCGAGTTGCACCATAGGCACACCCGTCACCTTCGAGAGGAACGGCACCGTACGGCTCGCGCGAGGGTTCACCTCCAGGACGAAGATGCGCGGCGGTTCACCCCGAGACCGTGGCAGGACGACGTACTGGATGTTGGTCAGCCCGATCGCCCCGAGGCCCAGGACGATGCGCTCCGTGTATTCGCGTAGGACCGCTTTCTCGTCTTCTCCCAGGTTCATCGGCGGGTAGACGGCCATCGAGTCGCCCGAGTGCACCCCGGCTTTTTCGATGTGTTCCATGATCCCGGGAATTAGCACGGTCTCGCCGTCGCAGATCGCGTCGACCTCGACCTCGCGGCCCTCGAGGAACTTGTCGATGAGGATGGGCTTCCCCTGGGCGACTTCCTGGGCTTCCTTCACGAAGCCGACCAGCTCGGACGCGTTCTGTACCACTTCCATCGCGCGCCCGCCCAGGACGTAGGAGGGGCGCACGAGCACGGGGTAGCCGATCGCCTGGGCCGTCTTCATCGCATCTTCGATGTTGAGGATGGCTGCACCCGGGGGCTGAGGGATGCCGAGGTCCTGGAGGAATCGCTCGAACAGGCGGCGGTCCTCGGCGGTATCGATCGTCTCCGCGCTGGACCCGATGATCGGCATCCCTGAGCGGCGCAGAGATTCTGCAATGTTGATCGCGGTCTGTCCGCCGAACTGGACGATGGAGGCGGGCATTTCGCCGCCTTGCCCTTCGTTCTCCAGGATGTCGCGGATCGATTCTTCGTCAAGCGGCTCGAAGTAGAGGCGGTCGCTGGTGTCGAAGTCGGTGGACACGGTCTCCGGGTTGGAGTTCACCATGATCGCGCGCAGACCGGCGTCCTGGAGCGCCCAGGCGGCGTGCACGCTGGCGTAATCGAACTCGATGCCCTGACCGATGCGGATGGGACCGCTGCCGATCACGACCGCCGCCGCGCCGGGCTCGGGCATGGCCTCGTTCTCGGACTCGTACGTGCTGTAGAAGTACGGCGTCGCGGCGTCGAATTCGGCGGCGCATGTGTCGACCATCTTGTAAACGGGGAGGATGCCCCAGTCGTGCCGGGCGGCGCGCACCTGTTCCGGCAGGCGGTCCGCCAATTGGCCAACCATTTCGTCGCTGAATCCGAGACGCTTGGCGTCGCGCAGAATCTCCGGGTGCAGCTCTTCCGCCAGCAACCGCTTTTCCATGGCCACGATGTTCTGGAGCCGTTCCAGGAACCAGGGGTCGACGCCGGTGTAACGCGAGAGGTCCATGGTCGTCTCACCGCGTCTGAGCGCTGCCATCAGCGCCCAGAGGCGCTCGTCGGTGGCGTTCAGCGGGAACTCCCCGCCCGCGCGCCATTCGGGCCGCTCCCAGAGCAGGCTGCGCCCACCGACTTCGAGCGAGCGCACGGCCTTATTAAGCGCGGCCTCGAAGCCGCGGTCGATGGCCATGACCTCGCCGGTGGCCTTCATCTGCGTGCCGAGCGAGCGGTCGCCGAGGGGAAACTTGTCGAAGGGCCACCGGGGGATCTTCACGACGCAATAGTCCAATGCCGGCTCGAACGCAGCCGTAGTGCGCTCGGTGACGGCGTTCGGGATCTCCGGGAGCGTCTTGCCGCAGGCGATCTTCGCCGCTACGCGCGCGATCGGGTACCCAGTCGCCTTCGAAGCGAGCGCGGAGGAGCGCGAGACTCGCGGATTCACTTCGATCACGTAGAACGGCAGCGGTTCGTTCGGGTCGCCGGACCAGTCGCGCACATCCTTGCGCGGCGCCAGCGAGAACTGGACGTTGCAGCCGCCTTCGATGCCAAGCTCTTCGATGATGCGCAGCGCCGCCGAGCGCAGCATCTGGTAATCCTTGTCGCTTAACGTCTGCGAGGGCGCGACGACGATCGAATCGCCCGTGTGCACGCCCATGGGGTCGAGGTTTTCCATGTTGCAGACGGTGATGCAGTTGCCGTCGCCATCGCGCATGACCTCATATTCGACCTCTTTCCAGCCGAGGAGGTTCTTCTCGACGAGCACCTGCGTGATAGGGCTGGCTTCGAGACCTCCCGAAGCAACCGTGCGCAGTTGCTCCATCGTGAAGGCCATCCCGCCACCGGTGCCGCCGAGGGTGTAGGCCGGGCGAATGACGACCGGCAGCCCGATGCGCTCCGCGGCCGACACGCACTCGTCGAGGGTATGGCAGATTTCGCTGTCCAGGATGGCCAGGCCAAGTTTGCCGAGCATGTCGCGGAAGAGCTCGCGGTCCTCAGCCCGTTCGATCGCGCGGAGGGGCGTGCCGAGGAGGCGTATGTTGTACTTCTCCAGGATGCCGGCTTTGGCCAGTTCCACTGCGAGGTTGAGTCCCGTCTGGCCGCCGAGCGTGGGCAACAGCCCTTCGGGCCGCTCCCGCGCGATAATGCGCTCCAACACAGGCACCGTGAGCGGCTCGATATAGACCGCATCGGCTACGTCAAGGTCCGTCATGATTGTCGCCGGGTTCGAGTTCACGAGGATGCTGCGCACGCCTTCCTCGCGCATCGCCTTGCAGGCCTGGGTGCCCGCGTAGTCGAACTCGGCGGCCTGTCCGATGATGATCGGCCCGGAGCCAATGATGAGCACGCTCGCGGGTTTCACTGGCTTCCTCCCATTCGCCGAGAACGGGCCGGGTGTTGTTTCTCCGGACGGGTGCTGTTCGCGTGGTGTCGTCATGCTTACCTCGCCGGCCTGTGGGCGCCGCCGAAGAGGCGCGTCACGCGGCGTCGCAGGGGCCGGATGGCGAAGACGAGGAGCAGCAGCGGTGCGAACAGCAACTGCTCGAGCGTTTGAAGGAAGACGAATGACTCCAGCGAACCGACCACGACCCCAAGTCCAATCGGAAAGGAATAGTGATTCACGGCCCGCCGTTCTTCGCGTAGCAGCCCGTAGCCGAGTGCGAACATCAACGACCCGGACACCACAAGCGTGCCGGCGAAGAAGCGGGCGAGCACGCGCCCGGCACTGCCCGAAACAACTTCGGCGCTCAAGAACGAGGCGATGAAGAAGATTACCGCCATCGTGAAACAGGTGAAGGCGAAGGCAAAGAGCACGTCCGGGATAGTGGTCGCCGGGCGCGGAGGCCGGATCGGGGCGTTGTTCCGCCGAACGATGCGTCCCGGCGCTTCACTCACAGAGGCAGCTCGAAGGTCGTGTCGGGGTTGCGCAGCGGCACCATCGCGCCGATGGAGGAGAGGAAGCTGAGCGCGGGCTCGTTGCCTTCGGGAAGGCGGCCCCGGATGCGGCGGTAGCCTCTCTCTCTGGCGAATTCGAGGATCGCCTCCGCGAGTTCGGTGGCGAGGCCCTTGCGGCGGTGATCGGGAAGTACCCACACGCCGAGCAAGCCGGTCTCGGGCTCCATGGTCGTGATGTCGAGCGCACCGAAGCCGATCGGGATGCTGCCGTCGTAGGCCACGATCACGGTGCCCACGTCGCCAAGGCGCAGCACCCATTCGCGGATGGGTCCCGCGCCGAAGTCCTTCGGCAGGCCCACGTTCTCGTTGCCCAGGGCGCGCGCCACCGCCGCGATCGCGTCCACATCGTCCGCGGTCGCTCGCCGCATCTCCGTCACTCGTGTCATCTGACGCCTCCCGCGACCCCGGCCATGAGATTGACGAAGCGGTCGAAGATCACTTCGTTGTCGAGCGGACCGGGGCACGCCTCGGAATGATACTGGATGGTGAGCAATGGCTCGGATCGCATCGCCAGGCCTTCCACTGTCTGGTCGTTGAGGTTGATCTGGCTCACGAAGGCGGAGCCGTCCAGCCCGTTGGGGTCGACGGCGTAGCCGTGGTTCTGAGCCGTGATCGTGACCTTGCCCGTGGTCAGGTCCTGTACCGGGTGGTTTCCGCCGCGATGACCGAACGGAAGCTTGAAGGTGCCTGCTCCGAGCGCCCGTGCCACTATCTGGTGCCCCAGGCAGATGCCGAGGACGGGCGCTTTCCCGATCAGTCGTCGTGTTTCTTCGACCATGCCATCGAGGAGGCGAGGATCCCCCGGACCCGGAGAGAGGACGATGCCATCGGGGCGCAGGGCGAGCACGTCCTCCGCCGAGGAGCCCGCGGGGAACGCGCGAACGCTGCATCCCCGGCGGGCGAGCTCGCGCATGATGTTCCACTTCACGCCGCCATCGAGGAGCGCTACGCGGAAACGGTCGCCCATGCTCGGCGCCTGCCAGTCGTACGCCTCGCGCGTAGTGACGGTTGCGACCCAGTTCACGTCGTCGTAGCCGGGGAGCGATTGCACGCGGTGCAAAGCTTGTTCCGCGGTCTCGTCCGTGGTGACCGTGCCGAGCATCACACCATGACGGCGGATGCGGCGCGTAACCGCGCGCGTGTCCACGCCCTCAATGCCCACCACGTCGCGCGCTTGGAGGTAGTCGCGCAACGTCCCGTTCGCACGCGGGTGGCTGGCGTATTGCGCGGCCTCGCGCACCACGAGACCCGTTGGCTGAATCGCGCCCGATTCCTCGACCTTCGCGTCGATCCCGTAGTTGCCGATGAGCGGATAGGTGAGGACGAGGAGCTGGCCGGCATACGAGGGGTCGGTGAGCATCTCCTGGTAGCCCGTCATGGACGTGTTGAAGACAACCTCGCCGTCCGCGTGCCCGGCCGCGCCGATGGCGCGGCCCTCGAAGACGCTGCCGTCCGCCAGCACGAGCCGCGCGTTGTCAGGCATGCGCCACCTCCGCCCGGTGCACAAGCGCTCCGTCGAGTACCACCGCCCGCACGACGCCGCGCAGCTCCACGCCGTGAAGCGGTGAGTTCTTGCCCTTCGATGCGAATCGTTGCAGGTCTACCGTCCACCGCTCCGAGGCGTCGAAGACGACGATGTCGCTGGAGACGCCGGGCGTGAGGGCGCCGGCGCCCGGCAATCGCGCGGCGATCTTGAACGCGGCCACCGGGCCCGCCGTGAGCGCACGTATGACCGCATCGAGGCTCAGCTCGCCCCGCTCTACTTGCGTCATGAGTGTCCCCAGGGCCGTGTCGAAGCAACTGATGCCGAATGCCGCCTGGTCGAACTCACAGAGTTTGTCCTCGATTGCGTGCGGCGCGTGGTCGGTGGCGATGGCGTCCACCAGCCCACTGTTCACGCCCGCGACCAGGACACGGCGGTCTGCTTCGGTGCGCAGCGGCGGGTTGATTTTGGCGTTCGTGTCATATGCTGCCTCGCGGCCGGTTCCGTAGACGGCCTCTTCCGTGAGGAAGAGGTGGTTGGGCGTGACCTCGCAAGTTACCGGCAGGCCGCGCGCCTTCGCGTCGGCGACCATCTCCAGGCCGCGCGCAGTCGTAACGTGCGCGAGGTGGAGGCGCGCGCCGGTGGCCTCGCATAGGGCGATATTGCGTGCGATGGCCGTGATCTCCGCGGCGGCGGGCTGTCCCTGCAGTCCGAGCCGTTCGCTCACCGCACCCTCGTGCATGACACCTCCGCCGTTCAACTGGGGGTCATCGGAGTGTTCGCTGATTGGCAGGCCGAGCGCCTCGGCGAAGCTGAGCGCATTGCGCATCAGGCGGCCGTCGGCCACCGGGCTACCGTCGTCGCTGAATGCGACACAACCCGCCGCCGCGAGCTCGGCCAGGTCCGCGAGTTCCTTCCCCTCGCGTCGCCGCGTTACACAACCGATGGGGAGCACGCGCACCCGCGCATCGCTCCCGATGCGCTTCAAGAGCGATTCCACCACCGGGCCAGAATCGGGCGCCGGACTCGTGTTGGGCATCGCACAAATGGTCGTGAAGCCGCCGCGCAGGGCCGCAAGGGTCTCGGTTGCGATGGTGCCCTTCTGTTCGAACCCCGGTTCGCGCAGGTGAGCATGCAGGTCGACAAATCCGGGCGCGACGATGCATCCCCGTGCTTCGACCACCTCCGCGCCGCCCGCCGCGAGCACCTGGCCGATTTCCGCGACGACGCCCCCGCGCAGGAGCACGTCGGCCACGCGGTCAACGTTGTTCAGCGGGTCGATTGCCCGTCCACCGCGAATGAGGATGTCCATCATCCGCGCCTCGCCGCGGCCATGAGATAGAGGACGGCCATGCGCACCGAGACGCCGTTCGCGACCTGCTCCTCGATTACGGATGCTATGCCATGCGCGATCTCCGGTGCGATCTCGATGCCTTCGTTCATCGGGCCAGGGTGCATGACGAGCGCTCCCGGCTTGGCCAGCGCGAGCCGCCGGGCGTTGAGTTGGTAGCCGCTGATGTATTCGCGCAGCGAGGGGATGAGCCCGTTCTCCTGGCGCTCCTTCTGGATGCGCAATGCCATCACCACGTCCGCGCCAACGAGCGCCGCATCGAAATCAGGTGTGACATCCACCCTGGAGCTCTCGCCGTTGCTCGCCAGCGAGCGGGGCAGCAGCGTCGTGGGACCAGCGAGGGTGACGTTGGCGCCGCAGGCGATGAGCGACCAGATGTTCGACCGCGCGACGCGGCTATGGAGCACGTCGCCGACGATCACGACCTTCTTGCCCTCCAGCGAGCCCAGGTGGCGGCGCATCGTGTAGAGGTCGAGCAGTGCCTGCGTGGGATGGGCATGGGTGCCGTCGCCGCCGTTGATGACGCTGGCGTTCGTGTTGCGGGCGGCCAGGTAGGGCGCCCCGGACGATTGGTGGCGCATGACGAGGATGTCCGCCCCGATTGCCTGCAGTGTGCGCACCGTGTCGATGAGCGATTCGCCCTTTTCCACCGAACTGCCCGTGGCCGTGAGGTTGACGACGTCGGCGCCGAGCGCCTTGCCGGCGACTTCGAAACTGGCACGCGTGCGCGTGCTCTGCTCGTAGAAGAGCGTCACCATCGTCACGCCTCGCAGCGTGCCGAGCCGCGCATTAGGGCGGTTACGTACTTCGCGCATGGCGTCCGTGGTCTCCATGACGAGCTCTATCTCGTCGCGGGAGAGCACGTCTGTGTCGAGCAGGTCCTTCGCCCGCCATGTGGCTCCGCCCTCGACGGTGGCGGCCTGCTGTTCCTTGAGTTCAAGCATGGGCCGCCTCCGATTCGAACAGGTAGACGCCATCCTCGCCGTCGATCTCGGCGAGCCGCACCTGCACGTCCTCGACGAGCGCGGTGGGGATGTTTTTGCCCACGAAGTCGGGACGGATCGGCAACTCGCGGTGGCCGCGGTCGACGAGCACGGCCAGGCGCACACGCGCGGGCCGCCCGTAATCGAGCAACGCGTCCAGCGCCGCGCGGATGCTGCGGCCGGTGAAGAGCACGTCGTCGACGAGCACGACGGTGGTGTGGTCGATGCTTGCGGGGATGTCACTTGGGCGGATGCGCGGCGGGTCCTGGCGGCGCGTGAGGTCATCGCGGTAGAGGCCGATGTCGAGGCTGCCCACGGGGACTCGCGTTGCCTCGAAACTCTCGATCTCCGCTGCCAATCGCCGTGCCAGTGGCACGCCGCGCGTGAGCAAGCCGACGATCACGAGGTCATCGGCGCCGCGGTTGCTTTCGACTATCTCGTGTGCGAGGCGACGGATGGTGCGCGCTACTTCGTCCTTGCCGAGAAGTGGTTCGGGACTCATGAAAAACGCCTCCCCCGCATTACGGGACAGGCGCGCACGAGTAAATTGCAGCCGGCCATCCGGCGACCTCCTCCCTTGGCGGCCTCACGGGACCGTCTTAAAGGGCACGCTTCACGCTACCGCATGGGGGCGGCTGGGACAACGGCATGGGCCGAATTCGCACACGGGTCGCGCAATTTATGCCGCCCTCGCCGTGCGCGGGAGACATCCGCGACGTGGGTTCCGCCTATGGAAGCCAGTCCTATACTCGAAGGATATGCCACCGCCCGGCCACGGGCGCGTGCAGCGGAGACCCTCCTTGCGTTCAACCCCGGCGACTGGCGAGCGTGAAGGCGAAGTGCGCGACCGCATCTTTCAGAGCGCGCTGCGCAACTTCAGCAATAAGGGCTACGCGGCCACGTCGCTGCGCGAGATCTCCGACGACGCGGGTACGACCAAGCCGATGATCTATTACTACTTTGGCTCGAAAGAGGGCCTGTACGGCAGCATCGTCCGCGAGATCCTGGAGGAGATGGCCGATGCGATCCGCACGCATCTCCCCGGCGAGGCCTCGCCCGCCCAACAGATCATGGCCTACGCGGAGCGCTACCTTGACCACTTCCTCGCCCAGGAGGAGATCATCGCGCTCGTCCTGCGCGAAGTGTTCGGCCTCGGCGGCGTGCCCATGGCGCAGTTCTCCCAGGCGCTCGGAGACCAGGTGCGCGCTCCCCTGGACGCCATCCTCAAGCGAGGCATGGAGACGGGCGCGCTGCACGGCGACAGCGTGACCATGTGCGCCACGGCGATCACGGGCATCCTCAACATGTTCATCCTTGCGCATGTGTTTGGCGGCGCGGACATCGACCGCGAAGGCGCCCTCCGCCAGGTCACCTATTACACATCCGGCCTCGATGCACTGAAAACCTCCTGATCGCACCCTGAACAGCAGCCCGATCCTGCCGTTACTGTAGATGGGGGATTTACCGTGGCCGAACCGAAACTGGTCGATTACTACTCGATCCTCAATCTGCCGCCGAAGGCCGACCTTGCGGGCATCGAGAACGCGTACGCGCGCCTCTCGGACGAGCTTGCCGTGCGCATGGACGTGGACGAGACATCCTCTGTCGCGCTGCGGCGTCTGAACGAGGCCTATAGCGTGCTCTCGCGACCGGAGTTACGGCGCGAATACGACAAGGTCTACTTCGTGCGGGAACGCCAGGTCGAAGAGGACCGCATCGTCACGGGCGTGCGCCGCCGCGAGAACACGCGAAAGGTGCTCGTCTCTGCGCTCGCGTTGGTGGTGGCGTTTCAGGTCGTGGCGCTCGTGTACGTGGGCCAGGGTGAGATCGCCTCGTTCGCGCGCATGGCCTTTGCGCCCTTCATGCCCGGCGAGGCGGGGTAGTTAACTGGCCGTCGCCTCGCCCGGCGCGAACGCACGCGTGGTATTTGCCTGCGCCTCGGCGTAGGGGGCGATCGTCTCGAACATGCTGACGTGGCTGTCCAGCCGCTTCTGCAGCCCGCTCATGAGCCCGATCACCCTGAAGATCAGCAGAATGTCAGGCGGGATCTGCGTCACCGGGTTTTCGTTGAGGATCCTTGCCAGCCGTTCGTTGACCTCCGGCATGACATCCTGGTCCACATAGGGCCGCTGCTCGGGCCCGCCGGATTCAAAGAACGAGCGTCCGAGCGCGACGAGCGCCTCCGGGTCTTCCGACTTCGTCTTGAACCCGAGCGCCCTGAACGCCTCCACCATCGCGCCCTCTTCCTGGCGCATGATTGCGATCGAGAGGCGCGCGTAGTTGAGGCGGAACTCCTCCGGGAGCTCCTTTGAGAGCCCGAAGTCGATGAACACCACCACCGGCCCTGGCAGCACGAGCAGGTTGCCCGGATGGGGGTCGGCGTGAAAGTAGCCGTGGACGAGGATCTGTTCGCAGTACGCCTCCGTCATGATGAGGGCGACCTGGTTCGGGTCGATCCCCGCCGCCCGCAAGCGCGGGATGTCCGAGATCTTGATCCCGTCGATGTACTCCATCGTGAGCACGCGGCGCGCCGTGTGCTCCCAGTAGACGCGCGGGACGCGGACATCCGGCCGATGCGCGAGGTCCCTGGCGATACGCTCCGAACTGCGGCCTTCGAGCTCAAAGTCCAGCTCGCGGGGCACATAGCGGTTCACTTCGTCCATGAGCACACGGAAGTCGAAGTTGCGCTCGAACCGGGCGAGGATGCGGACGAGGATCGAAAGGTTGCGCAGATCCGTCTCGACCACGCGGTCGATGCCCCGGTACTGGACCTTCACGGCCACGTCGTGGCCCGCTTTCGTTTTCGCGCGATGCACCTGCGCGAGTGAGGCTGAAGCGATCGGCTTGCGTTGGAAGTCGACGAAGATCGTATCGGGGTGCGCGCCGAGCTGCTCTTCGATTTGCTGCACGACTTCCCGAAATGGCCGCGGCGGCACGCGATCCTGGAGGCGGCTGAGGACGGCGACGTACTCGGGCAGGGCCACGTCCGCGCGGCTGGAGATGAACTGGCCCGTCTTGATGAGGAGGCCTTCCATC
>JBKKBS010000001.1:0-6798 GCA_046713815.1 Tepidiformaceae bacterium | reverse complement strand
GTGACCGGGTCAGAGCCGCGACTGGCAAGGAGCGGGCGCGTCCCTAAAGTCAGCCGCGGCCCTACCCGTGTTCCACCGGTCCGCTCAACAGCTCGGCGATGTGCGAGATGAGGGGGATGATGACGGCGAGGCCCTCCTCGACCGCTTTGGGGCTGCCGGGGAGGTTCACGATGAGGGTGCTTCCACGCGTGACGGCGACGCCGCGCGTGAGAGCCGCGTAGGGCGTCTTCTCAAGGCCGGAGCGCGCGAGCGCGATTGGGATGCCGGGAACATCGCGTTCGGCGATGTCGCGCGTGGCCTCGGGAGTGACGTCCCTCGTTGTGAGGCCCGTGCCCCCCGTCGTGAGGATGACGTCGGCGACGCCCGAGTCGCACCACTCGGCAAGGATTCTGGATATTGTCGCGCGCTCGTCGGAAACGACCTCGCGGCGCACGACCTCGTGGCCCGCGGCGCGGACGCGTTCATCGATGATCCCACCCGAGCGGTCCTCGCGTTCGCCAGCAGCGCCTTTGTCCGAGGCCGTGAGGATCGCGACGCGTGCCATCGGGCGGATTGTCGATTGTCGATTGGCCATTGTCGATTGTCGGATCTCAATTTCCCAACAGCCGAGCCATGGACGCCGGGGCCAACAGCCAACAGCCAATTGTTACAGAATTCGCAAAATAGCCAAAAAAGGCGTTGACACCCATCCACGGGGGAGGTTAGAGTTCGTCGGGGGGAAAATGGTGGAAATTGGGGAAGTCACACTGACCCGCCGCCAGCCTCGGGGGAACCCGGGGGCCCATATGGAGTCCCATGTTCTTCGTCGGCCAGTATCAATATCAGATGGACGACCGGAATCGCGTACCGATACCCCCGGCCTATCGTGCCGCCTTCAAGGAACAGGGCTATGTCGCCCAGGGCACGGGCCCATTTCTTATCATTCACACCGAGGAGTCTCTGGCAAAGGCGTTCGAAGTGGTCGACACCCTGCCATCGGAATCAGACTACGGCGAGGACGTGCGGCGCGACATGTTCGCGAATGCCTGGCCAATCACTCCCGACGGCCAGGGCCGGATCACCCTCGACAAGAAGCTGATCGAACACGCGGACCTCAAGAAGGACGTGACCGTGGTGGGCACGGGCGTGCGCATGGAGATCTGGGACCGGCCCGCGTGGGAAGCACGCGAAGCGGCCCGCAAGGCCGCCCGCCACGAAGCTATGAACAAGCAGGGAGGCGCGTAAGGTGAGTGTTATGACATACACGCCTTCGCACACGCCCGTGCTCCTCGATGAGTCGTTGGGTCACCTCGCAGTGCGTGAAGGCGGCCGCTATATCGACTGCACGGCCGGGCTCGGCGGCCACAGCGAGGCCATCGCCGAACGGATCGGCGCCCACGGGCGTCTACTCTGCATAGACCAGGACAGCGATGCGCTGGAGTTCGCGCGCGCAAGGTTGGCTTCGTTTGGGAGACGGGTCAGCTTTGCGCACGGGAACTTCCGTGATCTCGCCGAACTGGCGCACGCGGAAGGGTTCGAGGGTGTCGACGGCATCCTCATGGACCTCGGTATCTCCTCCCTGCAGGTGGACCGGGCGGAACGCGGCTTCGCGTTCGGCCGGGAAGGCCCGCTGGACATGCGCATGGACCCTTCCTCGGAAGGACTCACGGCGGAGGAGATCGTGAATTCCTGGGACCAGGTGGACCTGGCCGACGTGTTCTATCGCTACGGCGAAGAGCACCAGTCGCGCCGGATCGCTGCCTCGGTGGTGCGGGCACGCCCGCTCACCACCACCTGGGAACTTGCCAGAGCCGTCGAGCAGGCTGTGGGGGGCGTGAAGGGCCGAACCAAAACTCACCCCGCCACCAAGGTCTTTCTTGCGCTCCGGATCCGCGTCAACGGCGAACTCGACAGCCTCGACGCGGGCCTCCCGCAAGCCCGCAGCCTGCTCGGCTTTGGGACTGATGACGGCGCAGGTGCGAACCTCGTCGTCATCAGTTTTCATTCACTCGAAGACCGCATCGTAAAGCAATGGATGCGGCTTGAATCTACCGATTGCATCTGCCCGCCGGAGCTTCCGGTATGCCGTTGCGGCCACAAGGCCACACTCCGGCTGCTCACGCCCCGCGGCGTAAAGCCGGGCGATGACGAAATCGCGCGCAACCCGCGTGCCCGCAGCGCCGTCCTCCGGGCGGCGCGGCGGGCCCGATAGCGGGAGCCGAAGCGATGGCGGCGATCAATCATCCATTGGGCCACGGGCGCAGAGCTCTTCCCCTGCCCTTCTCGGCGCCCCGCCTGAACTGGTGGGTCCTCGGCGCGATGGCGGTGGTTGGTTTCAGCGCGATGTTACCCGTCTTCCAAAGCAGTTGGACCACCACGCGAGGTTTCGAAACCCAGGACCTCGAAGCCAGGCAGGCGTCGCTCAACGGCGATATCCGTCAACTCGAGTCCGAGGTGGCGAACCTCACATCACTCAACCGCATCGAGCGCCGGGCGGCCGCCGTCGGCCTCTTCCCGGGCCGCGCACCGCTCTATGTGGAAGTGAACGAAGCCGGGCCCGCCCCGGCGAAGATCCCGTCTGAGTATCTCCCTGAGCTTGTTCGCGAAAGCGGCGAGCCCGACTCCTGGCTGCGTGCATTCCTCTCCCGGGTGCCGTTGCTGGATTAACCCAGGCTGCTGCTCTTCTCGGAAGGGTGGGGGCCGGAGGCGCGATCGGATGGCAGTGCAGCGAGCCAATGGCACTCGCCGGGTCTGGGTGCCCGCGGCCTTTATGGGCGCGTTCGCCCTGGCCGTTTTCGGCCGCCTGGTCTTCATCCAGATCGTAGAGCATGACCGCTACGCCGAGGCCGCCAAAGCCGAGGTCTCCGCCAGTAACACGATCTACGCTCGCCGTGGCGCCATCCTCGACCGCAACGGAAACGTCCTCTCCGCCAGCGTCGATACCTGGGACATCTACGTCAGCAGCCGCGCATGGAAAGACGGCGCCGCCGCCGACCGCGCGAGCGTCGAGCTCGGCCGCCTTCTCAACATCGCCCCGTCCACGCTGCGGGAGAGCGTGGAAGAAGACGGTCGCATCGATGTCCCCGTGGCACGGGACGTGGCCTTCGCCGTTGGCGCGGAGATCCAGGCGGCGGGCTTCTCGGGTGTCTCCATGGTGGTCAACAGTGCGCGCGTCAACCCGGAGGGCGACACTGGCGCATCCGTGCTCGGGTTCACGGGCACCGACAACACCGGCCTCGCCGGCGTGGAAGCGGCTTACAACGAGATCCTCCAGGGTAAGCCCGGCAAGGCCATTTTCGAACGCGACACGACGGGCGAACGCATACCCTTCGGCGATCACGTCGCTGTCGCCCCAGAGCCCGGCAAGGACCTCGTCCTCACGATCGACCGGCATCTGCAAAAGCTCTGCGAAGACTACCTCCGCAAGGCGGTTGAAGAACACGACGCGCGCAAGGGTGGCACCATCCTCATGATGGACCCGGCGACGGGCGAGATCCTCTGCCTGGCCACCGACCCGGCGCTCAAATTTAGCGAGCTGCGGAAACTCGACTTCGGCAACGGCGACGCCCTCTCGCTGCTCAAGAATCGCGCCGTGAGCGACACCTATGAGCCCGGCAGCGTGATGAAGGTCGTCACCGCGGCGGCGGCTATCGACAAGGGCGTGGTGACGCCCAACACGTCTTATGTAGATAACGGCATCATCTACGTCTCGGGCGAACCGATTCGCAACTGGGACGACAGCACCTACGGCCCCCAGACGATGACGGGCGTACTCCAGCACAGCATCAACACGGGCGCCGTCTTCATGGTCAAGCTTTTGGGCGAAGACACCTTCCACGACTATCTTGACGCGTTTGGATTCGGGCGCCCGACGGGCGTCGACCTGCTAGGCGAAGCCGACGGCATCGTCCGGCGCCCGGAGGACAAGGATTGGTCGCCCGTCGACCTGGCAACGCAGTCCTTCGGCCAGTCGATCACGGTCACGCCACTGCAGATGACCGCCGCCGTGGCCGCCGTGATCAATGGGGGGAACCTGGTCAGGCCGCACATCTTGCGCGCCACCGTCTCTTCGGACGGGAAGCGCCAGGACGTGAAGCCCCAGATCCTTGGGCGCGCGATCTCCCCGCAAACAAGCGCCACAATGCGCCAGATGCTTCACGATGTTGTCGACCCGCGGGGCCGGAGCCATCCCGGCAACCCGCGCCTCTATTCGGCGGGCGGAAAGTCGGGCACGGCGAACATCCCCATTTACGGTTCCTACAACGACCAGCAGATCGCATCCTTCATCGGCTTCGCGCCGCTGGAGAACCCACGCATCCTGGCACTCGTCATGCTCGACGACAACCGTGACGGCGAGACGGGTACGGCCGCGGCGGCGCCGGTCTTCTCGAAACTCGCTGATGCGGCCCTCGGATACCTTGGCGTCGCCCCGGACCAGGCCAAATATGCGGCGGGCGGCGGCCCATGAATCCCCATCTGACCACCGCCATCGTCGCCAGCGAGATGCGCGCGCGCGGGTACGAGGTGCGCGAAGGCCCGGAAGCCGCCATCCAGGGCGGCGCCGCGGACTCCCGCAACGCACAGCCCGGCGACCTGTTTACGGCATTCCCCGGAGAGAACGCCGACGGCAACGAATTCGTCGCTCAGGCCCTCACCAACGGAGCCGTTGCCGCCATCTGCGAGCGCTTTCCGGAGGGTGCCTGGCCAGGGCAGACGATCGTGATCGCCCCCGATGCCCGCAGGGCGGTCGGCGAACTCGCACACGCCTGGCGCATGACCTGCGCCCCGACGGTCGTCGGCATCACCGGCACGGTGGGCAAGACCACGGCCAAGGACATGACCGCGGCCGTTCTCGGCGCGCGCTTCAAGACGCACAAGAGCGAAGGCAATTTCAATTCCCGCGAGGGCCTGCCGCTCGCGCTCATGAGCCTGCGCCGCGACCACGAGGTGAGCGTCCTCGAGATGGCGATGGACAGCCCCGGCGAGATCGTCGAACTCTGCGAGATTGCTCGGCCGAAGATTGGCGTCGTGCTTAACGTGGGTCTCACGCACGTCTCGAAGCTTGGGAGCATTGAAGCAATCGCACGCGAGAAACTCTCCCTCCCACGATGGCTGCCGGCGGACGGCACGGCCGTGCTGAACGCGGACGACCCGCTCATCGCACCAGTAGTCCCGGAGCTTGCTTGCCGCGTCATCGCCTTCGGACATACGAACCTCGAGGCCATGTTCCGCTGGTCCAATCCGAAGTCTGAAGGACTGAACGGCACACGGTTCTGGTTGGACACGGGCAGCCAGCGCGCGCGCGTCGATTCTCCCATCCCGGGCGAACACACGGTTCCCTGCGTGGTAGCGGCGATGTGCGTGGGGATGGCGCTGGGCATGACGCTCTTCAAAACGGCGAAAGCAGTCGCAACGAGCGGCCTCACCGGCCGGGTGAACACGCTCCCAGGGCTGAATGGGTCGATAGTCATCGACGACCGGTACAACTCCAGCCCGGCGTCCCTCAAGGGCGCCCTCGAAATGCTCATGCAGAGTGGGGGGCGGAGAACCGGCAAATTCCGCCGGATCGCGCTCATCGGACGCATGGCGGAGTTGGGCGAGTTCGAGGTTGAGGAGCACGCGAAGGCGGGCAAAATTGCGGCCTACAGTTGCGACATCCTCGTGGCGGTTGGCCCCGAGTGCGTACCCCTGGCGGATGCGGCGCGCGAGGCGGGGCACCGCGACGTGCGCTGGTTCGAGACAAAGGAAGAAGCGGCCGCCGAGGTCGCGCGAGAGTTGCGTGAGGACACGGTCGTGCTCGTCAAGGCATCGCGCGGGGCTGCATTCGAGACCATGCTTCCCGTGCTGGAGGCGCGACCCGCATGATCCATGCGCTTTTCTCGGGCTGCATCGCGTTCCTCCTCTCCGTTGCCCTCGGCTACCC
Organism: Tepidiformaceae bacterium; assembly: GCA_046713815.1. GTDB lineage: Bacteria > Chloroflexota > Dehalococcoidia > Tepidiformales > Tepidiformaceae > JBBDMZ01. Next base: position 896 of record JBKKBS010000001.1, on the reverse strand, counting down.
AATAGTGCGCTACCTCCGTACGCAAAATGCGGGCAAGAGCATTAGTGAGGACCAGCCCGCCTCACACCAGGTGAAGGCGGGCACCCCCACCTTTGGCGGATTCATTATCTGGCTGCCCACGCTGATCGTGAGCGTTGTTGCCGTCGATTGGTGGAACCACCGGTCGATTCTCCTGCCGGTGGGCGTCATAGGGATCACGGGCGCCGCTGGCTTCTTCGACGACCTGGGCACACTCCAACACCGCCGCCGCGGGGGCCTGAGCTGGCGATTCAAGATCGCCTTCATCACGGTCCTCGCCACAGCCGTGGCGGTGGTGCTCTACGACCGCATCGAAATCCAGTCGATCAACGTGCCCTACGCCGGCCACTACGAACTCGGGCTGCTCTACATCCCCATCGCCATCCTCGCGATCGTGGGGACGACGAGTGCCGTCGCCGTCACCGATGGCCTCGATGGCCTCGCCGCCGGGACGACGCTCTTCGCCTTCATAGCCTACGGCATCATCGGCTTCATCCAGGGCCAGGAGTTCGTGGCGACCTTCGCCTTCATCATCGCCGGCGCCAACCTCGGCTACCTCTGGTACAACGCCCACCCGGCGATGGTAATCATGGGCGACACGGGCGCCCTCGCCCTCGGCTCGAGCCTCGCCGTCGTGGCCCTGATGACGGGCCACTGGCTCCTGTTTCCGGTGATCGGCATCATCTTCGTCGCCGAGGCCTTGAGCAACGTCATTCAGATCGGGTACTTCCGCCTCTCTGGCGGTAAACGCGTCTTCCGGCGTGCGCCCCTGCACCATCATTTCGAGCACCTCGGTTGGGCGGAGACGCAGGTCGTGACGCGCTTCTGGGTCGTCGGGATCGTGGGCGCGATGGTGGGCGTCGCGCTCGCCCTGGAGG